>CABTYV010000007.1 GCA_902489145.1 uncultured Tissierellia bacterium
ATCTACTCTCTGGTGGGGTCCGCCAATGTGGACGAACGGTCCTTCTCCCTCAATTTCGAAGCTTCCGAAATGGTTTATTCCAGCGAGGTGAACCAAATCCTTCGCCAGGCCTTTGAGCAGGATCAAGCGAATTCGACCCTGATTACCCCGGAGCGCTGGGCCAAACGGCCCCTTCGCTACAAAATCCTATCACCCGTTTGCCGGCTCTTTGCCCCCATCCTTTAACTATTCCATTGCGAAAGGAGTTTGCCATGGAAACGCGTCATCCTTTTCGAACGGGGAGTTTGATCCTCAGCGTCCTTTTTGTCCTGCTTTGGTCTGTTTGTGGTTTTGTCCTGGCCTCTGCGCTTTCTGCGGGATGGCTGTCCGGCCTCTCCACCTACCTGCTCTATGAGCGGATCACCTGGGGGCTCTATGCCCTGAGCCTCTTATTTACCTTTCTTTATGTTTTATCAGCCCTGCTGGACCCTTCCATACCGGGTTATCTGTTGCTGCTCTCTTTGGCAGCGGCCTTCTTTCTCTTCTTCTCGATCCTGCCGGCCATCCTGCATTTTCAAGTTTTTTTTCAAAACCCGGCCCAGCTCAAGGACCTGTTAGCCGAGGATGGCTATCGCTTTCTCCTCTCCAGTGCGCGGGTATCCGCTCTGATTTATCTTTTTTTGTCCCTGGTGGGTCTGATCTTCTTTCGGTCGGACCAGGAAAACAAGCCGTTAGAAAAGAAAGAGGAAATGCCCGACCCGGTTGAAACAGATGATTCAGTCCATTAACCCTTTGAAGCGCGTCAGGGTCTAATTGCAAAAAAATATCAAAGGACCTTTCATAGGTCCTTTTTATTTAGTAAACTATTCACAAGGGGTCCCTTCGAGCGAATACCCCTGGATCTACCGGTTTTGGAGAAAGGAATCTCAGAGATGAAAAAAATTTCAAAGGCGGTTGTACGTCGCCTGCCCAAATATTATCGCTATTTATCCTATTTGGCAGAGCGGGGGGAGGAGCGGATTTCCTCGGCCGAGCTCAGCGAGATCACAGGCTTTACCGCCTCTCAGATTCGACAGGACCTCAACCACTTTGGGGGCTTTGGCCAGCAGGGCTTCGGCTACCGGGTGTCGGCCTTGCGCGACCAGGTAGCAGCCATCATTGGCCTGGAGTCTCGACAGAGGCTGGGCATCGTAGGGATTGGCCATCTGGGGGAAGCCATTGCCAACTCCAATCTATTCACGAATGATGATTATGAACTGATTGCCCTTTTTGACGCGGATCCGAACAAGGTGGGGACCAGCTTTTCGGGCCATACGATCCATTCCGTGGCCGATCTTGAAGGGATCATCCGGGAGGAGGCCCTGGATATTTTGATCATCACCACGCCCTCTGCGGTGGCGCAGGAGCTGGCCGACCGGGCGGGTCGGGCGGGCATCAAGGGCATCTGGAATTTTGCCTTGTATGATATTCATCTGCCGGAGGGGGTCGTTTTGGAAAATGTCTATCTGGAGGAAAGCCTCCACACCCTGACCTACTACATCCACCATCCCGACCACTACCAGGGGGCCTAGCAACGGCCCCGTACCTTCAGTTAGGAATCCTATGGCTGTTTTAACCGTTCAAAATCTGGAAAAATCCTTTGGGATCAAACCCATTTTGAAGGACGTATCCTTTCAGATCAACCCAGGGGATAAGGTGGGCGTGATTGGCGGCAATGGGGCGGGCAAGACCACCCTTTTTCGCCTCTTGGTAGGGGAAGAGCCGGCTGATGCGGGATCCATCAATCTCAAAGGGGACATCCGCTTGGGCTACCTCAAGCAAAACGTACACATTGAATCGGAAGAGAGCCTCTTTGAGGAGTGTAAAAAAGGCTATTGGCGCGCCTTTCAAATCGCCGACCGCCTCCGCGCGTTGGAGGAGGAGATGGGCCAGTCGCTGAGCAAGGAAGCCCTGAGCCGGGTGATGAGCGACTACCAGCGGTTGACGGAGGAGTTTGAGGCGGAAGGGGGCCTTGCCTATGCTTCTGAGATCCGGGGGATCCTCAAAGGCATGGGCTTTGACGAGGATCAATTTGATCTTCCGGTCAATGTGCTTTCGGGTGGGGAGAAATCGCGCCTGGAACTGGCCGTCATGCTCTGCGGGCGACCGGACCTCCTGCTCCTTGATGAGCCGACCAACCATCTGGATATGCAGGCGATCGAATTTTTAGAGGGCTTCCTGAGCGGCTTTCGGGGGGCCATGCTCCTGATTTCCCATGACCGATATTTTTTAGACCGGATTTGTGATCATATTTTTTTGGTGGACCATCATAGGCTGACCAGCTATGACTGTGGCTACCGGGCCTATACGAAAAGGCGGGCCAAGGATTTGGAAATTCTCCGCCATGCCTATAAAAATCAGCAGGAGGAGATTGCCCGTCAAAAGGAAATCATTGAGCGTTTGTCCAAGCTGGGGGGATCGAAGCGCAAGCGGGGCATTGCCCAATCGCGGTCCCGACAAAAGCTGCTGGACAAGATGACCCTGGTCGAGGCACCGCCCGAGGAGCGCGCGCACATGCACCTCAAGCTCACCCCTCGCTACGAGTCGGGCGAGGACGTATTGGCGGTCAAGGACCTGTCCAAGTCCTTTTCGGATCGTCCGCTTTTTCAGGGGGTGGATTTCTACCTGGGGAAGGGATGGAAGGTCGGGCTCGTGGGGGAAAATGGGGTCGGGAAGACCACCCTGTTCCGGATTTTGCTGGACCGGATGGCCGCCGACTCGGGACAAGTCCAGTTTGGTTCGTCGGTGAAGATCGCTTATTACGATCAGGAGCAGCAAAACCTTTCCGACGAAAAAACGGTGATCGATGAGTTTTGGGATGCCTATCCTCATATGGACCATTATTGGGTCCGGTCCAACCTGGCCAAGTTTCAGTTTATTGGCGATGAGATTTTCCGCCTGGTGGGGGACCTGTCGGGTGGAGAAAAGTCCCGACTGGCCCTGCTCAAGCTCATGCTTTCGAAGGCCAACCTCCTGCTTTTGGATGAGCCGACCAACCATCTGGATATTGAGAGCCGGGAGATTTTAGAAGAGGCGCTTCTGGACTATGAAGGGACCGTCCTGGTGATTTCCCATGATCGCTATTTTCTCAACCATGTTTGTGATCACATCTTCCATTTGACGGCGGAGGGGATGCATTGCTCCCTGGGCAATTATGACGCCTATCTGGCGGAGGGAAGTCAGGAAGCTCAGACGGAAGCGTCCGCCGGCTCCCTGACGAAGACGCAGGAAAAGAAGCTAAAAAAACAAAATAAGGCGCGACAAAAGGAGAAGCGTCAGCTGGCGGCCCAGCTGCGCGCCCTCGATGCGACCATTGAAGACTTGCAGAAAAAGGCAAAAGCCCTGCAGGAGCAGGCAGTCGATCCAGCTATTTATGAGGATTATGAACAGGCCCTGGCCATTCATGACCGCCTCTTGCATACCCAGGAGATGATAGAACAAAAAACGGATGAATGGTTGGCCCTTTCAGTTGCCCTGGAAGAGCAGGAAGGAGAGGATTAGGATGAAGGTGATTGCCTATCGGGGAGTCGACAAAACGGTTCCTGAAAATACTTTACAGGCCTTTCGGGAGGCGATCCTAGAGGGGGCGGAGGTCATCCAGCTGGATGTACATTTTTCCCGTGACCGCAAGCTGGTCGTCTTTCATGATGACTCAGAATCGCGCATGATTGAGGGAGTGGGTTTTGTCCGTCACCATACCCTTGATGAGCTCCAGTCCTACGCCTTTAAGAATTTCAGCAAGTCGGATATTCATATTCCGTCCCTGGAGGAATATCTGGAATGGGCCAAAGACTTACCCCATCAAACCATTATTCACCTGAAGAACAACCACTTTCTCTATCCCGGCATGGAGGAGGCGGTCTATCGGATGGTCGAAGCCTTCGACCTATTGGACCGGGTGGTGATCGCCTCGAGTCGGACCTCCTCCCTTCGAATTTTACGTAATTTAAATCCGGATCTGGCCCTGGCCCGCATGTGCGACATTCTGGAGGAAAATTTTTCGGAGCAAATCGACGAGCTGGAGCTTCAGGCCGTGATTGCCAATCGCATGATCCTCACCCAGTCCTTTGTGGATCAGCTCCATGATCATCATCTGGCGCTTTGGACCTATGTGGTAAACGATCAGGCGAGTCTGGACCGGGTTCAATCCTTTGGCGCAGAAGGGGTTTTGACTCGGGATGTCGCCCACATCCGAAAGCTGCTCGGGGAGGCCAATCCCTATGACAAGGGAGTGCTCGCCCAGGCAAAGGACATCGAAAATGAAGAGGAAGTATCCGTCATCACCAACGGTAGGGTCCGCTTCCAACTGGGCAAAAAGAAGAAACAAAAATCAAAAGGAGGCTTCCTGGGGATTGTGCTCTCCATGATTGTCTCCATCGGAGCCTCTGCGCTGGCGGCCTTTTTGGTCATGAAGCTGGTTGGCCGTTTTTTGAAGTAGGGGCCTTCTGAGCCTGCCCCATGCCCACGATTTTTTTCAAAACTGTATGCAAGCCTCTTTCCTCGGAAAGGGGCTTTTTCTTGGTCAAGATTAGCACTCGTCGATGGAGAGTGATATATTTCTTTGGGAAAGCCTTGATTTAGGGGATAGGCATGGTATAATAGGGATAGGTCAAAGATGGTCAAAAGGAGGCGGCTTTGGAATATAAAGATTACTATAAGACGCTCGGGGTGGAGAAGACAGCCAGCCAGGCAGATATTAAAAAAGCCTATCGCAGGCTGGCGAAAAAATACCATCCGGACTTACATCCGGGCGATGCCCACCGGGCGGAACAATTTAAAAATATTAATGAAGCCTATGAGGTACTGGGCGATGCTGAAAAAAGGAGCAAATACGACCAGTTTGGCGACGGCTATTCCTTTCAGGGCGGGCAGAATTTTGATCCGAGCGATTTTGGATTTACGGGCTTCTCTCAGGGGCAACAGGCAGGCAGCTATACCTATACCACCACGGGCCAGGCGGGCGGTTTTTCCGACTTTTTCGATCTGATCTTTGGGGGGCGGGGCTTCTCCAAGGGCGGTAAAAGCGGGTTTTCCGCAGCAGATTTGGGCGATTTTTCAAAATCCGATCGCCACCGCGCCACTCGCCCCCAGGCGCCCCACTACAAAGGTCAACTGGACCTGAGCCTGCAGGAGGCTTTTACTGGCGGGGAGAAATCACTCTCGTTTACGGTAGAGGGGCAGCAGAAGGAAGGGGTGGTCAAATGGCCGGCCGGCATTCAGGACGGACAAAAGATTAAAATCAGGGGGCAGCGTTTTGGCCTCGAAGGGACGCTCTATCTGAAGGTAAGGATTCATAGCGAGGTCGAGATCCAGGGCCTGGACCTGATTCAGGACCTGAGCCTCCCGCCCTGGACGGCCTATCTGGGCGGTCAGGTGGCCGTTCAAACACTGCAAGGAAAAATCAAGGTCAAGGTGCCCAAGGGGGCCAGCTCCGGGCTTAAGATCCGGATTCCGGCCCAGGGCTACCGAGATCGCCAGGGCAAGCGGGGCGATCTCTACCTGCGCGTCATGATCCAAAATCCGGCCTCTTTGCCGGCGGACCTGGAAGCGCTCTATCGACGTTTAGAAAAGAAGGATTCATTATAAAGAAAGCTTCTTCATGGGAAAGGAAGGAGGAAAAAATGGAACAAAAGTTTACGCAAAAAAGCCTGGAGACCATCCAGGAGGCACAAAATGCAGCGATCAAAAATGGCAATCCGGAGCTGACAGACCTGCACCTCCACCTGGCCCTGATTATGGATTCGGACAATATAATCAGTCGCGTGCTTCGCAGCATGGAGGTGCCCGAACGGCCCTACCGGTTGGCGGTGGAGCGGGCTGTGGACAACCTGCCGACCCAGTCGGGCCAGACGCAGGTGCTGCCTAATGCGGTGTTTCAAAAGATCTTATTACAATCGGAGGACGTGGCCAAGCGTATGGGCGATGCCTACATTTCTCTGGAGCATCTCTACCTGGCCCTGCTGGGCGAAAAGCAAATTCCCTCGCAGACGCTTTTTCAGGATTTTCAGATTGACCGGACCGCGTTTCAAAAGAAGCTCTTAGAGATTCGGGGGTCGCGCAAGGTGACTACGGATCAGCCGGAGGAAAGCGAAGAGGTCCTGGAAAAATACGGCCGGGATCTGACCCAGGAGGCTCGTGCGGGCAAAGGCGACCCCATCATTGGCCGGGACGAGGAGATTCGAAATGTCATTCGCATCTTAACCAGGCGGACCAAGAACAATCCGGTCCTCATCGGAGAACCGGGCGTCGGGAAAACAGCTGTCGTTGAAGGGCTAGCCCAGCGGATCGTCAAGGGCGATGTACCGGGTCCGCTCAAAGAGGTCATGATCTACGAGTTGGATCTGGGCCTTTTGCTGGCGGGTGCGAAGTATCGGGGCCAGTTTGAAGAACGCCTCAAGGCCGTGCTTCAGAAGGTCGAAGAATCGGAAGGGCAGATCATCCTTTTCGTGGATGAGCTGCATCTGATCGTGGGGGCCGGTCGTACCGACGGCGCCATGGATGCGTCCAACCTTATGAAGCCAGCCCTCTCCCGTGGGAAAATTCATGTGATTGGGGCCACCACGCTAAAGGAATACCGGGAATATATTGAAAAGGACGGGGCCCTGGAGCGGCGCTTCCAGAAGGTCCAGGTTGATGAGCCTTCTTTAGAAGACACGGTTTCGATCCTGCGCGGGATCAAGAGCAAGTATGAGCTCCATCACAGTCTAAGGATTTCGGACAATGCGGTGATTGCAGCGGCCACCCTATCGGATCGCTACATTACCGATCGCTTTTTGCCGGACAAGGCCATTGACCTCATGGATGAGGCGGCGGCCATGGTGAGAACCGAGCTGGACTCCATGCCCCAGGACCTGGATGATCAGAGGCGGCGCATCCTGCAGCTGGAGATCGAAAAGGTGGCCCTGCAAAAGGAGTCGGATGAAGCCTCCAAAAAGCGCTTGTCCGAGCTGGAAGAAGAAATGGCCAATTTGAAGGATGCCTACAACCAGGGCTTTATCACCTGGGAAAATAGTAAAAAAGCGCTGGAAAAACGGACGTCCATCAAAGAAGCGCTGGAAGAGGTGGACCACGAGATTGAAGAGGCAGAGCGCCATTATGATTATGAGAAGGCCTCGGCCCTTCGTTACGGCAGAAGAAATGAGCTGCGTCAAGCGCTCGAAGCGGCCAATCAAGCCCTGGAGGAGGAAGAGGACGCGGTCAAGGAGGAAGTGACGGAAAATGAGGTGGCCGAGGTGGTCTCGAAGTGGACGGGGATCCCGGTGGCCAAGCTTACAGCGTCGGATAAGCAGAAGATCCTGCTTTTGCCCGACCGCCTAAAAGAGCGGGTGGTGGGCCAGGACCAGGCCGTAGCAGCGGTATCGGATGCCATCATCCGGGCCTCCTCCGGCCTCAAGGACGAGCGCCGGCCCATTGGCTCCTTCATCTTCCTGGGCCCGACCGGGGTCGGCAAGACGGAGCTGGCCAAGGCCTTGACTGAGGCGATGTTCGATGATGAGCGCAATATGGTGCGGATCGATATGTCGGAGTATATGGAGAAATATTCGGTTTCCCGTCTGATCGGTTCGGCGCCTGGATATATTGGGTATGAAGAGGGCGGACAATTGACCGAGGCCGTTCGGCGCCATCCTTACAGTGTCGTCTTGTTTGATGAGGTGGAAAAGGCCCACCCGGATGTGTTTAACCTCCTGCTCCAGGTCTTGGATGATGGGCGCCTGACCGATAACCAGGGGCGGACCGTGGATTTTAAAAACACCATCATCATTATGACCTCCAACCTCGGGGCCCAAGCGATTTTAGAGGGGATGGATGAGGAAGGGGATCTTTCCAAGGAAGCGGAGGCGGCTGTGCAAAATCGCCTGAAGGCGACCTTCCGTCCGGAGCTGCTCAACCGGATCGATGACATCATTCTTTTCCGAGCATTAGGAAAAAAAGAGATTTATGCCATCATCCAGAAGGAACTGAAAAAGATCGAGCATCGTTTGGTCCGTTTGGATATTCATCTTCAGGCAGAGGAGGGGGCCCTGGCCTATATCCTGCAAGAGGCCTATACGCCCCAGTACGGTGCTCGGCCCATTAAACGCTATCTTCAGCGACACGTGGAGACCCTTTTGGGTAAAAAACTGCTGGCGGGAGAAATTCCGGAGGGCAGTCACGTGGTAATGAAGGCCGAAGAGACAGGATTGACCTTTCAAGTGGAAGAAGGCCAATAATAAAAAATTGATCGGGAGGAAAACGTGAAGGATCAGCATGCTCAGGAAAGGGAAACCCGAAAAGCCAAAAAAGTGGTAATGACAGATACCGAGCGAGCCTGGGTGGGTTACGATATCGGCAACTCCGCCTTCACCCTGATGGTCTCCACCATTTTCCCCATCTATTTCAACGTCTTGGCAGAGGCGGGCGGTCTTTCGCCCAGCCTCGCCTTGGCGTATTTTGGTTATAGCGCCTCTATCACCACCCTGGTCGTTGCCATCCTGGGCCCTATCCTGGGGGCGATGGCCGATGTGCGCGGACAGAAAAAGAAGCTCTTTGGTCTGGTGAGCGGCTTTGGGATTGTGATGATGCTGGCCCTGCTCCTGCCCCTCTCCTGGTTCCAATTTCTGGTTTTCTTTATTTTTTCTCGCATTGGCTACCAGGCGAGTCTGGTGCTTTACGATGCCATGCTGACCGATGTGACCAGCGAGGAGCGGATGAACCAGATCTCCAGCATGGGCTATGCCATGGGCTATATCGGGTCCACCCTTCCTTTTATTTTGAGCCTGATGATCCTACTGCTGGGCGACCGCCTGGGCCTTTCCCTGCATGCGCGCATGAATGGGGCCATCCTGATCAATGCCGCCTGGTGGCTGTTTTTTACCGTCCGGCTCTATCGGAGCTTTGAACAACGATATTACACCCGGACGCAGATGGATGCCGTTTCTCATATCTTCCGACGGCTGGGTCAGACCATTTTGGATATCCGTCACTACCGGAGGGCCTTTGTTTTCCTCCTGGCCTTCTTCTTCTACATCGATGGGGTGTACACCATGATTTCCATGGCCGTCGCCTATGGAAAGTCCATTGGCCTGGATTCTACTCAGCTGCTGCTGGCCCTCCTGGTCACCCAGCTGGTTGCCTTTCCTTTTGCCATTCTTTTTGGACGCCTGGCGGATCGCTACCGGACGGGTCGGCTCATCAGCCTCTGCATCTTCGCCTACACCCTGATCACCCTTTTTGCCGTGCAGTTGGATCAGGTGTGGGAGTTTTGGTTCCTGGCGATCTGCGTCGGCATTTTCCAGGGGGGAATTCAAGCCCTCTCAAGAGCGTATTTTGCAAAGATCATTCCGCCGGAAAAATCAGGGGAATACTTTGGCATCTATGATATTTTTGGCAAGGGTGCCTCCCTGACGGGAACCACGTTGATCGCCGTCATCAGTCAGCTAACAGGGCATCAGTCCCTGGGGATTTTGGCCCTGGTGGTGCTCTTTCTCATCGGCTTCTTCCTCTTTTTGCGGGCCGATCGGATGAAAAACACGCCAGCAGCTTAAAAAGGGGCACTCGGGAGCCAGGCTCACCCGGCCCGATGTGGGGGATGGACGGATTGGAAGGAAGGGATAAAAAAGAAACGGCTGGGGCAATTGATGCACCAGCCGTTTCTGATGATAACGACTCAGCCTTGATCCTAGGAGTGCGCTTCCGCCCGCTCAGAAGCCTGAAAACTGGGTTGAGGCAGGCGAACTTCAAATTGGCCGACAATCAAGGAAGAGATCAGTGTGGTCAGCAGGGACCAGATCACATTCCACAAGGGTAAATAGACCAGCAGGGAAGCAATCAGGACGGCGCAATCGGAAAGGAAGTAGGCCTGACTGAGCGATAGGCCTGTTTTTTTTCTCAATAAAAAGGCGAAGCAGTCATCGGCAGAGGCGGCGACGCCACGCGTGACCACGAACCCGCATCCGATTCCGATGAGGATCCCGCCCAGGATGGCAGCGACTAGCGGCTTTTCCTCCAAAGAGGGGAGCACCGGTCCGACTTGTAGCGCCAGGGCGTACAAGCCCGCATAGTTGAGCGAGGCGAGGATGGATTTAAAGAGAAAGGTGCGACAGATCAGGAGATAGCTTAAGAAATAGAGGGCGATATCCAGAAAAAAGCTGACCAAAGCGGGGTTGACCCCAAAAAGCTGACGTCCCAGGATCGCCAGGCCAATGCCGCCTCCCTCCGTGATTTTGGCGGGGATATGAATATTGACCAGGGCAAAGGCCATGATGGCATTGCCCAGGCTCAGCAGGGCAAAATCCAGGGGTCTCATTTGCAATTTTTTGAAGAATTTTTTCAACATCATAAAGCCTCCTACTTTTTTACGCAACGGGGTGCGGGCATAAAAAAAGACGGCCACGCACGAGCGACAGATGCGGTACAGTCTGATGGTATGGATGCTTTATTGTTTGTTGATTCTTTGTTGTAAGAACTCTGAGCGAAAGTCTCCTTTAGGGCCGCCGTCCTGCCACATCAGACCGGAAGGAAGCGCAGATCGTCGACAGTGCATCAGATAAAAACTCCACAGAATGGAAACCATCGGTGATTTTTTTTTACTTACAGAATCACTATAGCAGGAAAGAAAAAGGCCGTCAAGGACGCAGGGCGGTTTCTTTTAGAAAGCGGACCGGTAAAAAGTTTGACAAAAGCGGCCTGGTCGGCTACACTTATCAAGTACCCTCTTCGCACATCGATTCGGCCAGGAAGCTTCCGGTTCGGATGGGTGAGGCTGGGAGGCGTTGGCTACCGCTTGTAGCTTTGGAGAGTTGTCCGAGTGGTCGAAGGAGCATGATTGGAAATCATGTATACGCTACCGCGTATCGAGGGTTCGAATCCCTCACTCTCCGTTGCACTATACGGGGAGTTAGCGGTGCCCTGAACCTGCAATCCGCTATAGCAGGGTAGAATTCCCGGCCTCGGGGCCTTGAGGCAGGTGGTGGCTTCGGCAAGTGGTGTTGACTACACGGTCTTGGACAATGAAGCGTCATGAACCATGTCAGATCCGGAAGGAAGCAGCATTAAGTGATTCCCCTTCATGTGTACCGAGGGTGCCGTGTCCGAGCTAACGACCGAGGAGGAAGCCTGATTCAGGTCACAAAGCCGGGTGTGCGCTCTTATTCAGAAGCCCACTGGGCTTCTTTTTTTTGCGTAAAACGGGGCGAGAAGGCTCAGATGGAGCAAAATAGGGTAAGCTAGAAGAGGAATCATGAGTGGACAAAAGGTCTGTCACAGAGGAGGGAACCATGGGCAACGGCGTGCTTTTTCAGGGTTTTTATTGGGATTATCCAGAAGATCGTCTATACAAGGAGCTAAAGGACCAGGCGGAGGCTCTAAAAGATATGGGCATTACGGCCATCTGGATGCCCCCTGCCTGCAAGGGAACCAGCCAGCAGGATGTAGGGTATGGCTCCTATGACTATTGGGATCTGGGGGAGTTTGATCAAAAGGGTGGGATTCGTACCCGTTATGGAACGCGGGAAGAGCTGGAAGCAGCCATCAAAGCCCTTCATGATCAAGGGATCCAGGTCTATGCGGATATGGTCTTCAACCATAAAGGGGGAGCGGATGAGACAGAGCTCTTTCAGGCTGTGATGGTCGATCAAAATAATCGCTTACAGGATGTTTCCGAGGCGCATGATATTGAGGGCTGGACCAAATTCACCTTTCCGGGCCGCAAGGGACAATATAGTGATTTCCAGTGGCATTTTTACCATTTTAACGGCATCGATTTTGACCAAAAAACAGGAACCTCGGCCATCTATCGCATTTTGGGGGATGGCAAGTACTGGGAAGCGGATACGGACCAGGAGAAGGGAAATTTCGATTATTTGATGGCAGCGGATATTGACCATCATCATCCGGAGGTGGAGGACGAATTGACCCGGGTGGCGGATTTTATGATTGACCAGCTTCACTACGACGGCTTCCGCTATGATGCCTTAAAGCATATTTCAGCGGATTTCGTTGACCGTCTTTCTGACCATATACGGGAAGCCCATCCGGATTTTTATTTTGTGGGGGAGTACTGGAATAACAATGATGTGGTGATGAAACACTATCTGGAAGAGACGGGCTACCATATCGACCTTTTTGATGTGCCACTCCACTTCAATTTTGCCGAAGCGGCCCAAAATCCAGATTATGATATTCGCCAGATTTTTGACGGAAGTCTGGTCAAGGACCATCCGCTGACCGCTGTCACCTTTGTGGACAATCACGACTCCCAGCCGGGCCAGGCCTTGGACTCCTGGGTGGCACCATGGTTTAAGGAAATCGCCTATGCCCTGATTCTTTTCCGAGAAGAGGGCTATCCTTGCCTGTTCGCCGGGGACCTCTATGGGATCGAGGAGGCGGACTATGCTGGGATGGGGGAGACGCTCCGGGAGATGTTGGCCATCCGAAAAGAATATGCCTATGGGGATCAGGATGACTACTGGGTGACGCCAACGAAAATTGGCTGGGTCCGGCGTGGCGATGAAGCCCATCCAAACCCCTTGGCTGTGCTGATCTCTACCGGCGATATGGATGAGGAACGACTTTTTGTGGGAGAAGGGGAGGCTGGGGCTGTTTACGTAGACCGGTCCGGGAAAAATGAGCCCATCACGATCGACGAGGAAGGCTATGGTTGCTTTACCGTGGCACCGGGCGCTGTGACCTACTGGACCCGGGAGGCATAAGCATGGCCTATTATGCAGTCAAAGCAGGTCGAAAGCCGGGCATCTATCAGACCTGGTCTGCCTGCAAGGCGCAGGTTCATGGCTATAAAGGCGCCATTTTCAAAAAATTCGATACAGAAGAAGCGGCGGTAAGATTTATGGAAGGGCCGGATCAGGTCTTTGAAAAAGCGGGCGGAGGGCCTGCGCAAGGGGGCCCCGCCTCCGAAAAGGAGTCGTCCGAAGATTTTTATCGAAAGCTTTCTCCGGGTGCATATATCGCCTATGTGGATGGATCCTATAATCAAAAGAAAAAAACGGCGGGTTATGGAGTGGTCCTTTTTTCAGCGGCGGGCAAGGAGTGCTTTTGTGGAGAAGGGAAAACCGCTTCCATCGCCTCCCGCAATGTGGCGGGGGAGATCCTGGCGGCGGAAACGGCGATGAAGGAGGTGCATGCCCGAGGGGGCCATGCGCTGACGATTTATTATGATTATGCGGGCATTCGCCACTGGGCCTTGGGGGAATGGCGGGCCAAGCTGCCCCTCACCCAGTCTTACCAAAGGCTGGCTCAGGAGATAGGGGAAGCCCTCCACCTTTCTTTTGTGAAGGTGGAGGCCCACACTGGCGTCGCCTATAACGAAGAAGCCGACCGGCTGGCCAAGCAGGGATGTGGCTTGGCCGACCGATCGGCTTCCGAATAAGCAGCTTTATTATTTATCCAATTGACTGGTGCAGTGAGGGCAGCGGCTGGCGCCCACGGGGATCTCTGTCTGACAATAGGGACAAAGCTTCGTGCTGGGCGCTTGCGGCGTCTCCTCCTTGGCCTTCAGATCGCGGGCTCGGTTAAAGGCCTTGATAATCAGGAATAGGATAAAGGAGATGACCAAAAACGAAAAAATGGTATTGATAAAATTGCCCACTCCGAATTGAACGGGGCCGACCTTCACCACCCATTCCTTGAAATTCACGCCATTTAGAAACACATTGAGCAAGGGGGTGATGATATCCGCCACCAGGGAGTCAATAATCGCTTTAAAAGCGGCGCCAATAATGATGCCAACCGCCATCTCCAGTGCACTGCCCTTTGAAATAAATTCTTTAAATTCTTTAATCATAATAATTCCTTTCTACATAGCGTGGGCTTTTGTTTAAGCAGATGCTTACAAAGCCCTGTTCAGTTTATCCTTCTTCATATAGATACCAGTTTTTTCAAAACCTACACATAAATCTGCCTTCTTATTTTGTGTAAGAAACGGCACGAAGAAGCGCTTGAAGTGCAGATTGTGAGGTTGGCGTTTCAGGAAAATACATTTTTCCAGCCGCATAGACGATTAAGAAAGGGATGGTGTTGATTTGGTAATCACGGAGAAATTGTTGCAGATTTGAATCTTTTTCTGCGCTTTCCAGATCAAGATAAGAAACATCAATTTCACCTTTTTTTACCGCTTTGGTGAGGAGCAATGTTACGTTTTGACAAGCCTCGCAGTGATCACTTCCAATATAAATGATCATATCCATACCATGTTCTTTTGCATGCTTGTAGGAATTCATCGTAAAAGGTCTAAAATAAGTGTCCGTATCCTTTGCTTGTTCTTTTAGAGGCTTGCACGAAGTTATGGCAATACTAAAAATAATTAGCAATAATAGGATGATCATCGTTTTTTTATACTGTGGCATCAGATAAGTGTCCTTTTTCTAGGAAAAGAATTTTAGAACAGTGTTTCGCTATTTCTTTATCATGAGTTACCAGTAAAATGGTCACACCCATAGCTTCATTTACTTGAACCAGGAGGTCAATAATATTTCGTGCTGTCCTAACATCTAAATTTCCAGTCGGCTCATCGGCTAGAATTATGCTCGCCTCCTGGACCAATGCACGTGCAATACAGACGCGTTGTTTTTCTCCGCCTGAAAGATTTCGTATGGGAGTTTTTTCCTTTTCAATGAGGCCAACTTTTTCAATCATTTTTCTTGCTTTTCTTTCGCGATCTTTTTTTCGCATCCCTCGATAGCCTAATGGGAGACACACATTCTCTATTATAGTGAAGTCATCAATGAGTAAGAAATCCTGGTAGATAAAGGCAATCTCCTGAGTCATGATGTGGAAACGAGTTTTCTGATCCCATTTTTTCACATCTTGTCCCATGAAAAGGTAGGACCCCCTAAAATTGAGATCTTGCAGGGATATCAATTTGAGAAGAGTCGTTTTTCCAGAACCGGAACGTCCCATTATTGCCACCATTTCCCCTTGGTTGACGGTTAAATCACAATCAGCTAATATTTCAAGGTCATGGCTACCATCCGATACTTTTTTTGTGATTCCTCTAAGTTGTATGATTGATTGTTCTGATATCATTTTGCGTTTACTCCTGTATAAAAATTTTATCAGTCGAAAAAAGGGTGATGATAAAAGACAAGCATGCAAGTATGATAACCACTAGCAAGGTGTTATGGATGTCAGGCATGATAGAGTAATATACCGTTGAAAAGATACGATCGACAAATTTGCGAACGCCACAAGCCAGGGCTAATGATAGAAAAAAAACGAAAAACAACTCAAGGAAGAGCTGTCGGTTTAAACGCATTTTCGTAGCACCGAACAAATATGAAATCATCAACTCATTTTTCCTTTCTTCCATGAAAAGTAAAATAATGGAGCTTGCCCCCAATATAACAACTGCAAACGCCATCCAGGAGATCCATCTAAGCGAACGCACAAAGGCGAACTGACTCTCTCCTCCTCTTTCAAAATTTAGATACAAATTATTAAAAAAGAGCGGTTCATTCAATTGATTCTGTAATTGATTGGACGTTCTAAGCGCATAGTCCTTTTGGGGCAGTTTTAGAAAAGAAAAGATAGGATCTGATGGCAATTCAGCAGGATATTGTACCATAAGAGTCTGATTCATTTTTAAATCTTCTTCTTCAAAAGCGCTGGTGGCGATCTGCTTGATACTTGAAAAAGGACTCTTTGAATCCACCTGTGAGATCCTAAAATTTGAGCTACCAAAGAAACGGATCCTATCATCTTTTTTTTCAAAGCAGTTGTCTAAGCCAACACTTGACATTTTTAATGTATTGAATACAGGAGTAGGGATAAGGACATGACCTCTCTCGATCGTCTTCCCAAAGTAATGAAGATAAAAAGAGGCATTCGCAAGGAGAAGGGTCGCCTGGTGAATATTCTGTGTTTGATCTTGCCATATAAGCATGTAGGTTTGACCATAAAGAAAGTGATTTTGGTTTAAAAAGGATTGGTGGGGTTGCAAATCAATTTTATCCAAAAAATTAGATTTGTTTGTTAAACTACACAAATACTTTTCTTTTTCGTTGTTATAAATATATTTTCTATTTTGATAGCAGGTCCATTCATCCAAACCAACCAGTATTAGTGTAAGACAAAGAACCAGTTCCAGAGTTAGAAAAGAATAGAATAAGATGTTTTTTTTGTAGTGAAATTGAATATGTAATAAATCATAGAACATGATGAAAACTCCGATTCTGTATAATGGTTTGTCGGGTGGCTTTACAGAGAATATTTGTAAGAAAATAGCAGGAAAAAAATGTGAAAAAAAGTCCAATTATGTATAATTTTAGAGAAAATCGAAAATAGAAAAAAGAAGGTAATAAGGGACGGGTAAGAAGTGCCACCAGGATACTAAAATGGAAAGCCAACCAATAAAGAGCTAGAGTTTCCATAAAAGTGGCCCTCCGATTGCAGATCTCATCTTCTCCAGTCAACAGTAAGATTTTATAAAAAATGTGATTCCTTCGCACTTTTGTAAAAAGAATCAGAAACATATTACAAAAGGCAATGAGATAAAAAATAAAAGTAAAAAAGGACAAGAAAAATAAATAGATACGCTGCATTTTTACTTCCTGACGATATCTTTCTGATAATTGTTCATGGGCGTAAGGTGTCAGTAAGGATCTATTTTCATGGAATTCTTCTTTTGATACAGTTAGGGAGTCCCCTGTATTTTGTTTGGGCTTAATCTTTGAAAAACAAGCGTTAGAAAGTACAAGTTGATTTTTCCAGGTGGGTAGTGATGTAATAGACAGCACCTTGCAGGGCACATCACCCAGCAAAAAAGTCTCACCTTGATGCACTTTGAGTTTGGCTGCAGTTTCAAATGAGAGTACAGCAACTTGAGCGTTATAAAAAGCTGCTCTCTGTTTCGGTGGAATAAGACCGTCATTACAGTAGATTGGGTAGCGCTCATCAATGCCTGTGATCTGTACTTTATAAGTGTTCATGCCATTTCTAGCATAAGCTTCACCGAAGCGTTGAGTGGTGCCAATGGAAAAAGCATCATCCGGACGAATCTGAATGGCGTAGTGAGAAGTGGATGATTTTTTTCGAAAGAAGGAAATACGCTTCTGTGTTTCAAGAACCTGGCAGATAAAAATAATGGTGATGTAAAGGATGATAGAAATGGAAAGAACCTCCAAGAAAAATAACCATCCATTATTCTTTATTCTTTTAAGACGGTTCAAAAGACTAAACCAAAGGATCATTTTAAGCGGACCTCAAATAACTTTTGCTCATTTGGCATAAAAAGAATCATTCTTTTATTATTGCCCTTTAATTGTGTTTCCAGATCAGAGCTTCTAAATGTTGCGATACTATCTAAGTAATGGAAATTCTTATCATAGCGATCGATACTGGACCATCCGCTCGTATATTGGATTAATGTTTGATCTGGAAGGAGAAAATCACCAGGACAGCTTTTTTCGATCAGATCGCCTGTACGGGTCAAAGAGCCGTTTTTTAGAACCCAGAGAGAATTTCGACCGCTCTCAAAGCCTTCCCTTTTATCGTCTTGAAAGGCGACTAGGGAGTTTACAAAATAGATATTTTCTTTCGATAAAGCAACAAATCCATAAAAATCGGAAGCTATTTTTGTAATTTTAAAATCTCGGATACGTATCTGAATAATTCTCGCATCTTGTTTATTTGGTGTGGCTAGGGTAAGAAAAATGAAATCATGGTTCATGTCCATATCGATATAGTGTGACTCAGGCTGAATAGGGGGTAGAGGAACGATCTGTTCCATTTGTTCGTTTTCCTTCGTTAAGAGACAAATCTGATTGGTCGCCGTATCCAAGATTGCAAGATGTTTCTGGTTATGTGCTAGCAGGCCCGGACGACTACAACGTGAAGAGCTGATCTCCCCAGTTTTTTTCCAATGTTGATCAAATTGTAGGATTTGCTTATGAGTGCCGTCTGAAA
Source organism: uncultured Tissierellia bacterium (assembly GCA_902489145.1). Taxonomy (GTDB): domain Bacteria; phylum Bacillota; class Clostridia; order Tissierellales; family Peptoniphilaceae; genus Kallipyga. The sequence continues at coordinate 17,917 of CABTYV010000007.1, forward strand.
TATAAACGCTTGTTCCATCATAGTCGATCCCTTCCGCTCTTTCGATTCCGATTTGTTGTAGTGAAACAGAATCACACTGATATTGATTTGAAAAAATCTGTTCAATCTCAGTGAGCTTTCCAGAATAATGATCACTATTATTATTTTTATTACATGCAGGCAACAATAAAATAAAAAGAATAATCATCAAGTAGTATTTTTTTCGTTGAAAGATGGAATGTGTCATGGGGGGACTCCTACCTTGTTCAATAGACTCTTGAAGGTTAGTGTTCTAAATTAGATCTTGAATAAATTAATAATAAAAAGACATCTAGCGGGGTATACCATTTTATCAGATACTGCAGCCACAATCTGCATGGATTCGCTCTGTCGAATAGTCCCAGTAACTCCGATTGTTATCATTGACACATAAACGTCTTTTATAGAGAATTTGAACCCAAGCAGTCGTATCCCAAATACCACAATGTTCTCTACTACACTTCGGCTCAGACGATCGATAAATCGTAAATTTCCCACATCCAGCGGCTAGCGCTGTTTGGCTTCCTAAAATCATAATGGAAATCAGCAAGATCGTAGCAAAATGATAGGTACGTTTTTTCATGAAAGTCTCCCATCTTTTTACATGCTTAAATTACCCCGCTAGAATGATCCACAATAATTGTTATTTATATTTTATAATAATTACAAAAAAAATCAATAAATAGATTTTTCCTAAATCAGTTACATGGAATTGTGGAATAGGCCGGGTCGTGGTACCATAAAGTATCAATCTGAAAGCTTCCTCCCTGCAGATGGTCGGAAAGAGGCCAAACCGGGTCGTAAGCGGACAGATATTCATTGTAGGAAATGACATTTTATGTATGGAGGGAACTATGGGATTAGGTGTGATTTTTTTCGGCCTGATTGCCATTATCGTAGGGGTGCTGGCCGTTGTGCTCTCATTTCAAAAGCTGCACAAGATCAGCCTGCTCGCCACGGGTAATGAGCGGATGGCCAAGCTCGCCGGCTTGATTCGAGATGGCGCGTTCGCCTTCTTGCGTCGGGAGTACATCAGTATTGGCATTTTTGTGGTTGTTTTATTTCTCCTGATTGGGATCGCCCTGGGACAATGGAAAACCGCCTTCTGCTTCATCTTTGGGGCCTGCGCGTCCATGGCGGCTGGATTTGTCGGAATGAATTCTGCGACCAGCGCCAACGTGCGGACCACTCATGCAGCGGCCAAAGGAGGGATGGGTCATGCCCTCAAGGTAGCCTTTACTTCGGGCTCGATCATGGGGTTGATTGTGGTTGGCTTGGGTGCGGCCGGGATGGCGATTTTCTACCTGATTTTCCATGATGTGCAAATCGTGACCGGCTTTTCTCTGGGCGCCTCCTCGGTGGCCCTCTTTGCCCGTGTGGGTGGCGGCATCTACACCAAAGCAGCCGATGTCGGCGCTGATCTGGTAGGTAAGGTAGAGGCCGGGATTCCTGAAGATGATCCAAGAAATCCGGCGGTCATCGCCGACAATGTCGGGGACAATGTGGGCGACGTCGCAGGCATGGGGGCGGATCTATTTGAGTCCTATGTCGGCGCCATTCTTTCAGCCATCACCCTGGGGGCTTTGGCCTTCCGAGAGACGGGGGTCGCCTTTGCTTTTGCGATTGTCGCCTCCGGGATTATCGCCTCCGCCATCGGGATTGAATCGGTCCGTGGGGATTCGAAAAATCCTCAAAAATCCCTCAACCTGGGCACCTTGATCTCTTCTGGTGTTATGCTGGTCGCATCCCTGATCTTTTCCTTCGTATTCTTTAGAGATTGGCATCCCTTCCTGCCGGTGATTGTCGGCGTAGCTGTGGGCTTGCTGATTTCCAAGCTCACAGAGATCTATACCTCGGATGCCTTCCCCTTCGTGCGCAAGATCGCCGAAGAGTCAGAGACCGGTGCGGCTACCAACATCATTGCTGGCCTTTCCACCGGCATGCAGTCTACGGCAGCCCCTTTGATTTTCATTGCGATTGGCGTCATCGCAGCCTTCGCTTCGATGAACGGCATGGGTCCCAACGCAGGCCTGTACGGCTTGTCGCTGGCTGCCCTGGGCATGCTTGCGACCTGCGCGATGACCATTGCGGTGGATGCCTATGGTCCGGTTGCGGATAACGCAGGCGGGATCGCCGAGATGGCGGCTTTGCCGGAAGAGGTCAGAAATGTAACGGATAAGCTCGATAGCGTGGGCAATACGACCGCAGCGATCGGCAAGGGCTTTGCCATTGGCTCTGCGGCCTTAACAGCCCTTTCCCTCTTCGCTTCTTATACGCAGACTGCCCAGCTCCAGGGCCTGGATATGACCAATCCCAAGGTGATTGCGGGCGCCTTTATCGGAGGCATGCTGCCCTTCCTCTTTTCGGCGCTGACCATGACGGCCGTAGGAGATGCGGCCAACCAGATGGTCGAAGAGGTGCGCCGCCAGTTCCATTCAAACCCAGGCATCATGCAGGGAACCATGGAGCCGGATTATGCGCGCTGCATCGACATCTCGACCCAGGCTTCCCTGAAGAAAATGATCCTGCCGGGCGCCTTGGCCATTGTGGCTCCGATTTTGGTAGGCCTCCTGCTGGGCGCAGAATCTTTGGGCGGCCTTTTGGTCGGTGCCCTCATTACCGGGGTGCTCTTGGCCATCTTCATGTCCAATGCGGGTGGCGCCTGGGACAATGCAAAAAAATATATTGAAGGCGGTAATTTTGGCGGGAAGGGAAGTGACGCCCACAAGGCGGGCGTGATCGGGGATACGGTAGGCGATCCCCTCAAGGATACCTCCGGTCCGTCGATCAACATCCTGATCAAGCTGATGACGACCGTTTCCCTGATCTTCATCCCCCTCTTCCTTCATTAATCGGTGACAGAGGCAGAACCGGTTCGACGTTAGACGCCGAACCGGTTTTTTCAGGAATAGAAAGGAAACCTATGGATCTTTTAACCAGTCTTGGCATTTCCCTGGCTTCCATACTGATCGTCTTTTTCATTCTCATCTTGCTGGCCTTGGTGATTTACAGCCTCCAGTATTTGCCCAAGGGCGCAGAAGGTAGCCCCAGGCCTCCCAAAGAGGCAGGCAGGAAAGCGGCTCCCGTAGGGACCGGTGCCAATGCACAAAGTGAAAAAAACCGGATGGCAGCCATTGTTACGGCCTGCTGTGTGGCCAGGGCCCATTATCATAAGGATGTGCGCGTAGTGCGCTGTGAGAAGGTCAAATAGGAGGGCTTGCATGAAAACTTATCGCGTAACCATCAACAATGAAGAATATTTGGTGAGCCTGGAGGAAGTGGGCTCGGAAGCTCCCCTTCGCCGCAATGAAACGGGGGCTCCCTCGGAGGCGCGGCTTGAGCCGGTCAACCTGGAGTGCCCTGCAGGGCCCATGGCGCCGACGCCGGCCCCCGCTGCCCCGGCAGCACCCCAGGCGCCGCCCGCTCCACCTGCGACGGAGGCCCCGCAAGGTTCTGAGCCGGCCTTCCAGGAAGGCGCCAATGCACCCTCAGCGGGGACGGGCGAGATCCTTTCCGCGCCCCTTCCGGGCACCGTGTTTAAGATGCTCAAACAGGCAGGCGATTCCGTCACAAGGGGAGAGGTCTTGCTGATTTTGGAAGCGATGAAGCTGGAAAATGAGATCGTAGCGCCTCACGATGCCGTCATTGATGAGATGCTCGTTTCCGAGGGTCAAGCTGTTAGCGCAGAGGAACCCCTGGTTCGTTTTCGTTAGGTGGCGTTATGATTGATATGCTGATTAATTTTTTCCAGACCAGTGGCTTGCTGCATCTGAGTCTGGGCAGTGTGCTCATGCTGGCCGTGGCCTGCCTTTTCCTCTATTTAGCGATTGCCAAAGGCTACGAGCCCTACCTCCTGGTGCCCATCGCATTTGGGATGCTTCTGGCCAACCTCCCTTTGACCGGTCTGATGGAGGAAGGCGGTCTGCTGAAGGTCCTTTACAAAGGGGTTTCGCTCGGCATTTACCCGCCGCTTATCTTCCTGGGCGTCGGTGCCTCGACCGACTTTGCGCCCCTGATTGCCGACCCCAAGTCCATGCTCCTGGGGGCCGCCGCCCAGCTGGGAATTTTCCTGGCTTTTATGGGGGCCATTGCCCTGGGCTTTAGTCCGGCGGAGGCAGCTTCCATCGGCATCATCGGTGGGGCGGACGGTCCGACAGCCCTCTATCTCACCAGCAGGCTGGCTCCCCATCTTTTAGGGGCCATTGCCATCGCGGCTTATTCCTACATGGCGCTGGTGCCGGTGATTCAACCACCCATCATCCGTCTCCTAACCACCCAGGAAGAACGGAAAATTAAAATGACGACCCTGCGTCCGGTATCCAAGCGGGAAAAAGTGCTCTTCCCGATTGTGGTGACAGTTGTGGTCAGCCTCCTGGTGCCCTCGGCGGCGCCCCTGATCGGGATGCTGATGTTAGGCAATCTCATTAAAGAATCGGGCGTTGTGCCCAACCTGGTTAGCGCAGCGAAGGATACCCTGATGTATGTCATCACCATTCTTCTGGGCCTGACGGTGGGCGCCACCGCCTCAGCAGAGCACTTCCTTACGGCCCAGACCCTGGGAATTTTAGCCATGGGCCTGGTGGCCTTTGCGGTCGGCACCACCGGCGGTGTGCTCTTGGGTAAGCTCATGTGCAAGCTTTCCGGCGGCAAGATCAATCCCATGATCGGGGCGGCCGGCGTTTCTGCGGTGCCGATGGCCGCCCGCGTGGTGCACCTGGAGGGGGTAAAAGAAGACCCCACCAACTTCCTGCTCATGCACGCCATGGGACCCAATGTGGCCGGCGTGATCGGCTCAGCAGTAGCGGCGGGGCTCTTGCTTAATCTTTTCCAATAAGGGATCGATGCCTTACACGTTAAAGCGAAAATGGACGATGTCGCCATCCTGCATGATATAGTCCTTGCCCTCCAGGCGAATTTTTCCTGCTTCTCGTGCGGCATTCATGGATCCATGCGTCATCAAATCCTCATAAGAGACGACCTCTGCTCGAATAAAGCCTCGTTGGATATCGGTATGAATTTTTCCAGCGGCTTCCAGGGCGGAGGTTCCTTTTTTTATGGTCCAGGCCCGGCTTTCATCCGCCCCTGTCGTGAGGAAGGACATTAAACCCAAAAGATCATAGGAAGCCACGATCAATCGGTCTAGGCCGGAGGATTTTAGGCCCAGCATCTCCAGAAATTCCGCCCGGTCCTCCTCGGCCAGCAGGGCCAGCTCATATTCCGCCTTGGCGGAGATGGTTACGACACTGGCCTCCTGCCCCTGGGCATACGCCCGGATATCCGCTACGAAGGGATTTTCTGCACCGTCGGCCTGGATCTCTGATTCAGCGATATTGGCGACATAGATGATGGGCTTGAGCGAGAGGAGCTGATAATTGCGGAGGAACTTTGCCTCCTCCTCGTTGAGCTCCAGGACCCGGGCTGATTTGCCCTCGGAAAGAACGGAGCGGATCCGATAGAGCAGGTCCAGCTCCGGGCGTGCGGCTTTATCCGCCTTGGCAATCTTTTCCTGCTTGGCGACCAGGCGCTCGATCAGCTCCAGGTCTGCCAGGATCAGCTCCAGATCAATCGTTTCAATATCGCGCAAGGGGTCAATGGCCCCGTCCACATGGGTGATATTGGCATCCTCGAAGCAGCGCAGGACCTCCACGATGGCATCCGTGGAGCGAATATTTTCCAAAAATTTATTGCCCAACCCTTCCCCTTGGGAAGCACCCCGTACCAGGCCCGCGATATCCACGAACTCGATGGCAGCAGGAATGGTTTTTTTGGAATGAAAGAGGCTGGTCAATTGGTCCAGCCGCGGATCCGGCACCTCCACCAAGCCCACATTGGGGTCAATGGTGCAGAAGGGATAATTTTCCGCGGGGGCTTGGGATTTGGTGATGGCATTAAAAAGAGTCGACTTGCCCACATTGGGCAGTCCAACGATTCCGAGTTTCATAAAGGCTCCTTTGATCAAATTTGGCTTCTTCCAATCGGGCCTATTGTATCATTTTTTTCTTTTTTCTGCCCCGAAGGCTGTCCGCCAGATCAGCATTCTTTTAAGAGCGAATTTGCACCATGAGGTCCCTTTTGTAGACAAGATTTTTCCTTGGCGCTATTGACATTGATCCATCGATTGAGTAACCTTTAATTATCAAGGGATCGCCCCCCATAAGGCATAGAGCCCATTTTGGAGGCGAAATCCTTCCATATATTTTATTGCAGACGGCTTTGGCCGCCTGAGGCGGAGCATAGAAGGAGGAGTTTATGGAAAATCGCATGAAGGAATTTCGAAAACCGCTGGGTCTATCGCAGCACCGGCTGGGTAAAAAAGTGGGGGTATCCCGCGTCAGCATTAATAAAATTGAGCGTGGCAAAACGGTGCCGGGTCTCAAGCTGGCCTATGCCATTGCGGAAGCGCTGGGTGCGAGCATATATGAGATCTTTGACTTAGATGAAAAAGGAACCTATGCCTATGCCAAGAAAGAGAGGCAAGAGGAGCGCGAAGAACAGTCAGAAGCATAATCCCACCAGAGCCCTAGCGAATAGGGCGTAGGGAAGGGAGGGACCATGTCATTACAAAAATTAAAAGAGCCTAGGTTGGAGGAGACGGACTACGGTGCACTCCTGGATAAGCCGGCTGAAGATATCGCGGAGATTATTCAGGACTGGGAACCAAAGGAACGAGTGCTGTTTTTAAACCGTCTCGATAAAGAGCGCTTTGCGGATGTATTTTATTTTTCCGATCCGGAAGTCAAGGAATCCATCCTATCGACCATGACCGATCCTCAGATGGTGGAGCTCTTAGATGAGTTGGCCTCCGATGAACTGGTCGATACCCTCCAGGAGATGCCGGCCAATGTAGTAACCGGACTCTTACGCAAGATTGACCCCGACCGCCGGCAGGTGACCAATCGCTTATTAAATTATCCGGAGGAGTCCGTAGGCTCCCTCATGTCAGTTGATTACTGCAAGGTCCGGGAAGGGGCCAAGCGCAGCGAAATTCGCCGCAAGATCAAAGAGGGCAACTATGATGCGGAACACCTCCTGGAGATTTATATTGTCAATGAAGCCCGGCGCCTGATCGGGGTGCTTTCCCTGGGCGATTTGGTCCAAGATGACGAGGAGGATGTCACCGACCTTATTCGGACCGATATCGTCACGGTGGAGGCGAAACAAGACCAGGAGCTGGCGGCCAATCTTTTCGGCAAGTACCACCGTATGGTGCTGCCGGTCGTCGATAGCGAAGCGCGATTGGTGGGCATCATCACGGCGGATGACATCTTCGAGGTCATGGAGGATGAGTTTTACGAGGATTTCTCCTTGGTTCAAGGTATTTCATCCAATGAAGAGGATAATTATCTGGACACGCCCGTCTCCTTCTTTTTCAGGAGCCGGATCGTCTGGCTCCTGATCCTGATGATTTCCGCCACCTTGACGGGCCTGGTCATTTCCAGCTTTGAGGCGGTGCTGGCCTCCAATGTGATCCTTACGGCCTTTATCCCCATGCTGATGGACTCTTCGGGCAATGCTGGCAGCCAGTCCTCATCGACCGTCATCCGGGCCCTCTCGCTCGATGAGGTGACCGACAAGGACAGCCTTCAGGTGTTCTGGAAGGAGCTACGGATCGGCCTCACCTGCGGGGTCACCCTGGCCCTGGTCAATTTCGCCCGGATGTTCTTTTTTACCAAGGCGGGGTTGATGGTTGCCGTAACGGTGTCCCTGACCCTGGTCGCGGCCATCGTCATCGCCAAGATCATTGGCGGACTTTTGCCCCTCCTGGCGACCAAGCTACATCAGGATCCGGCCGTGATGGCGGGCCCCCTGTTAACTACGGTGGCCGATACCGTGACCCTCCTGGTTTACTTTTCAGTGGCCAAAGCGATTTTAGGTTTATAACGTTGATTTCAGTAGAGCAATTAGAAAAGGGAGAGAAGCATGAGCATTTTTGATCAAGTCCAGGCCCTGCGTGAAAAGATGAATGAGCGCGGCTTGGACGCCTACATTGAACTGACATCCGATCCCCATAGCTCGGAATATGTGCCGGACTATTATAAAACGAGACAATTTTTGTCCGGCTTTACCGGCTCTGCCGGCACCGTGATCATCACCAAGGATAAGGCTGGGCTTTGGACCGATTCCCGCTACTTCCTCCAGGCAGCGGAGGAGCTGAAGCACACCCCCTTTACCCTCTACCGCCTGGGGAGCGATGATCCGAGGGAGCTGGATTTTCTTCAGGCCGAGACCGGGGAGTTCGCGAAGATCGGCTTCAATGCCGCCTGCATGCCGACCTCCTTCTACCGCCGCCTGTCGAAGGCCCTGGGCAATCGACTCCTGGTAGGGGATATGGATTTTGTGGGGGACATCTGGACGGATCGCCCGACCCTGCCGAAAAGACCCGCTTATTTTTATCCGGAGACCTACTGTGGGACCAGCATGGAAGAGAAGCTGCGGGTTTTGCGCTATATGATGAAGGAACGCTCCGTCGACAGCACCTTCCTGGGCGCTTTGGATGATGTTTGCTATCTCTTCAATATTCGGGGCTGGGATGTGGAAGACACACCGGTGGTCCTCTCCTATGCCCTGATCAGCCAGGACAAGGCCATGCTGTTCATGGCGCCGGAAAAATGCCCGGACGAGATCCGTCGCAAGCTGGATCAGGCGGGGGTGGAGCTCTATGCCTATGAAGCTGTTGGGGAGAAATTGGCCCAGCTGGCCCCCAAGCAGACGATTTATCTGGATCCTAATTATACCAACTGGGCGCTCTATCAAAAGATTCCGGACAATGTGCGCATTCAGACGGGGGTCAATTTAACCAGCCTGATGAAGGCGATCAAAAATGAAACGGAAATTGTCCAGTGCAAACAGGCCTATCTCAAGGATGGGGTAGCCCTGATGAAGTTCTTCAACTGGGTGGAGACCGGCGCCCGAACAGGCGCCGTTTCAGAACGCGCAGCAGCGACCAAGCTGCACGAGTTTCGAGCAGAGGGCGATGATTTTCTGGAGGATTCCTTTGCCGCGATCATTGGCTACGGCGCCAATGGAGCTATTGTCCACTATAACCCCATGACGGCCGAGCATACGACCCAAATTGAGGACCACGGTTTGCTTTTGGTCGACTCCGGCGGACAGTACCTCCAGGGGACGACGGATATCACGCGCACCTATGCCATGGGCAAAACCACAGCAGAAGAGCGGGAGGATTATACCCTGGTCTTAAAAGCGCATATTGCCGGCATGATGGCCCGCTTCCCCAAAGGAACGACCGGCGCCTACATCGACAGCATTGTCCATCAGCCACTGCGGGCGCACTATAAAGACTTTCACCACGGCACAGGCCACGGCGTGGGCCATCTCTTAGCCTGCCATGAAGGCCCTCAAAACTTCGGGCCAAACTCGACCGGTGTGAAGATCGTACCGGGCATGGTCACCTCTATGGAGCCGGGCCTTTATGTGACAGGCAAGCACGGGATCCGGATCGAGTCGATCACCTTATGTGTGGAAGGAGAGGAAAACGAGTACGGCCATTTTTATGAGCTGGAATCCCTGACCTGGGTGCCGATCGACACCCGACCGGTGGATGTGTCGCTGCTCACAGACGAAGAGCTCCGCTGGCTGAATCACTACAACCAAACCTGCCGTGAAAAGCTACAGCCCCTCCTCACAGGAGAGGTCCTGGCCTATATGGAGGCCCGCACCGAGCCTATCAGCCGCTAGAAGAGGGTGGGGATGAAGGATTTTTCAGAAGCCCTCCGCCATGTGCCCCATCAGCCGGGGGTCTACCAGATGTTCAATGATGAGGGGACGATCATTTACGTCGGCAAGGCCATTGACCTCAATCGTCGGGTCCGCTCCTACTTTACCAAGTCGCGCAAGGGCAAGACGGCAAAGGTCAATGCCATGGTCGAACACGTGGACCACTTCGAGTACATCCTGGTGGACAATGAGGTGGAGGCCCTGGTTTTAGAATCCAACTTTATCAAGGAACACGCCCCCTATTACAACATCCTTCTGCGAGATGACAAGCAGTATCCCTACATCTGCATCACAAAAGAAAAGTTTCCGCGTCTGCTGAAGGTTCGACAGGTGCGTAAGGATGGGGCCGATTATTTCGGCCCTTTTCCGAACGCTTATGCGGTCAATGATATCATTCGTCTCCTCCAGCGCCTTTTTCGCCTTCGGACCTGTCGGCTGGATTTTGCAGCGGGTCAGCGCCTGGACCGCCCCTGTTTAAATTATTTCATTGACCAGTGCCCGGCTCCCTGTGTGGGGCGGGCGGACGAAGCGGCTTATAAAGCGCGGATGGAAGAGGTTCGCCATTTTTTGAAGGGGGAGGATGCGGAAATCCGCGCCTACCTGACTAAGGAGATGGAGTCGGCTGCCCAGACGCTCCAGTACGAACGGGCCGCCCGCTTTCGGGACGATCTGCGCCACCTCGATGAGCTAAAGGAGCGGCAGAAGGTGACCTTTACCAATCAAAAGGACGCCGACGTGGTGGCCTTCGCCCGAGGTCAGGGGCTTTTGATGATTCAGGTCTTCTTTGTCCGTGACGGCAAGCTGGTGGACCGGCAGAGCTTTGAGATGCAGGAGGCTTTTGAGGAGGAAGGACCGGAGATCCTCGCTTCCTTCTTAAAGCAGTTCTATCTTTATGCCCCGTATGTGCCTGCGGAGATCCTCCTTTCGGAGATGCCCGCCGATGCGGCGGCCATCACGGCCTATCTGAGCGAAAAACGGGGGCGCAGGGTCCAGCTGCTCCTCCCCAAGCGCGGGGATAAGCGGGCCCTTTTGCGGACGGCGGAGGCCAATGCCCAAGAAGCGCTGGTCAAAAAAAGGCAGGCCCTGGAGCGCAAGGAGCGCCATCAAGACCGGGGCATCCGCGCCCTGGAAGGCCTTTTGGGTCTACCGAGGGTGGACCGGGTGGAGGCCTACGATATTTCCAACCTTTCCGGCGTGCAAAACGTGGGCTCCATGGTCGTTTTTCATCGGGAAAAGAAGCAGCCCAAGGAGTATCGAAAATTTAAAATTCAGACCGTCGATGGGGTCAATGAGTACGCATCCCAAAGAGAAATGCTGGAGCGGCGTCTGGACCACGGCTTACGGGACCGGGCGGAGGGCCAGAGCCAAAAAACTGGTTTTGGTGCTTTTCCGGACCTCATCCTGATGGATGGCGGAGCCGGCCAGGTCCATCTCGCAGAAGACCTGCTGGCGCAAAGAAAATTGACCATTCCCGTGGTCGGCCTGATCAAGGATGACAAGCATGTCACCAAGGCCCTTTACTACCAGGACCGACAATGGCCCCTCGACCGACGGACCCCCCTCTATCAGTATCTTTATGCAGTTCAGGAGGAGGTGCACCGTTTTGCCATCCATTATCACCGAAAGCTGCGCAGCCAGGCCATGACCCATTCTATTTTGGATGAGATTCAGGGGATCGGACCGGTTCGAAGAAGGGCCCTGCTCCAGACCCTGGGCTCGATCAAAAGCATCCGTGAAGCCGAGCTGGAGAAGCTCGCGCGCGTGGAGGGTATGAACCAAAGGGCGGCACAAGCCGTATGGCACTATTTTCATCAGAAAAAGGAAGAGGATCAGAAAGCGGAGGCAGGAGAATGACACAAGGACAAAAATTGGTGCCTTTATCCAAGTTGGTAGAGAAGGTGGGCCTGGAGGTCGTCCATCGCTCGTCTGATTACGATCAGATCGTGATCACGGCGGAGGATGTCAACCGGCCAGGTCTCCAGCTGTCTGGCTTTATGTCCAACTTTGCCTGGAAGCGGCTGCAGATCATTGGCCGCGTAGAATATATTTACTATATGCAGATGGAGCCGGGCTTGCGCTATGAGCGCTTTCGAGGCATTTTCTCCTATCCCTTGCCCGCCCTGATCTATTCGTATAATCAGTCCATCACCAAGGATATCCTGGACCTGGCCGATTATTATGACAAAACCATCCTGCGGACCGATTGGCCTACCACCCGGCTCATCGCCAAGCTCAATACCGCCCTGGAAAATTTCATGGCGCCGGAGACGACGGTTCATGCCGGCATGATGGATATTTTCGGCATGGGCGTTTTGATTCGGGGCAAATCCTCGGTCGGGAAGTCGGAAACCTGCCTGGATTTGATCATTCGGGGCCACCGTCTGGTCGCAGATGACGTGGTGCACATTCGAAAGGTGGACGATACGCTATTAGGGGAGGCGCCGGAGAATATCCGCCATTTTATGGAAATCCGGGGCCTGGGCATTTTGGATATCCGGCGCCTCTATGGGATTGGCTCGGTCAAGGAAGAGGCTCCGGTGGAGCTGGTCGTAGACCTGGAGGATTGGGACGATCAGAAGGAGTATGACCGCCTGGGGATCAGTCAGGACTATGCAGAAATCTTAGGCGTTCAGGTGCCGGCCATCACGGTGGCCGTCAAGCCCGGTAGAAACATTGCCATGATCGTGGAGGTGGCAGTGCGCAACACCCGTCAAAAGGAGATGGGTTACAATGCGGCCCTGGTGCTCAATGAAAAGCTGATCCGAGAGGCCAACGAGGAGCACGCTCAGGAGGTCGCCCAGCATTTTCCCGAAGAATAGACGGGCTATGATTGTTTTCTAGTGGATCAGTACGAGGCGCAAAGCCTGATCTGATCAAAAGCGGCAGGGCGGGCCGGGTTTGACGGGCAGCCGATCTAGCGCTATACTGAATAAGAATGTTTGCTTTATGATTGAGGGCGATGACGGACGAGAGACGGCGGTTTTTGAACGGCCGCTTTTCGTGCGTGATTTTATAAATGTTTCAAAGCGAGGCTTGGTAAACATTTGAATTTTTTAGGAGGCAATATGGCAAAAACTTTTAAGACGATGGATGGGAACGAAGCTGCGGCATACGTCTCGTATGCATTCACGCAGGTCGCGACCATCTACCCCATCACTCCATCTTCTCCGATGCCGGAGCATGTGGATACCTGGGCTGCAAACGGAAAGAAAAATATCTTCGGCGAACCGGTCAATGTCGTCGAGATGCAGTCGGAGGCAGGCGCTGCAGGCGCCATGCACGGCGCCCTGGCGGCGGGCGCATTGGCTACTACTTACACCGCTTCTCAGGGCCTGCTGTTGATGATTCCGGATATGTATAAGATTGCCGGAGAGCACCTGCCGGGTGTGTTCCATGTCGCGGCCCGTGCCGTGGCAAGCCACGCCCTTTCCATCTACGGCGATCACAGTGACGTGAACTCCGCTCGGATGACCGGCTTCGGCTTCCTGGCTTCGGGCTCGGTTCAGGAAAGCATGGACCTGGCAGCGGTCGCCCACCTTTCAGCAATTGAGGCCAGCCTGCCCTTCTGCCATTTCTTCGATGGCTTCCGGACCTCACACGAGATCAACAAGATCGAGCTCTGGGACTATGATGATTTGGCCGAACTGGTCAATCGCAAGGCCATCGACGAATACAAGGCTCGTACCTTAAACCCCAACCGTCCGACGACCTTTGGTACCGCTCAGGATCCTTCCATCTTCTTCCAAAACCTGGAAGCCTCCAACCAGGCCTACATCGATGCCATTCCGGTGGTCGAGAAATATATGGCCAAGGTTTCGGAGAAGACCGGAAGAGACTATCATATCTTTGATTACTATGGAGATCCCGAAGCAGAATATGTCGTGGTCCTGATGGGCTCTGCCAGCCAGGCCATGGAAGAAGTGATCGACTGGATGAAAGAAAACCATCCCGACCGCAAGGTGGGCATGGTCAAGGTCCGCCTCTATCGCCCGTTTGCGACGGAGAAGTTCCTGGAGGCAGTGCCAAAGACCGCTAAGAAGATTGCGGTATTAGACCGGACCAAGGAGAAGGGGGCCATTGGGGAGCCGCTCTATCTGGATGTTCAGTCCGCCTTCTATAACACGGACCGTCATCCCCTCGTGGTCGGCGGCCGCTACGGCATGGGCTCCTCTGATGTGACGCCCACCGCCCTGCTTTCCGTCTGGAAGAACCTGTTTGAAGCCGAACCCAAGGATCATTTCACGATCGGCATCGAGGATGATGTGACCCACACCTCCCTGGATCAGAGCGAAGCGCTCCATATTCGGGAAGAGGGGACGACCCGCTGCAAGTTCTGGGGCTTTGGATCGGATGGTACGGTCGGCGCCAACAAGCAGGCCATCAAGATCATCGGCGATCACACCGAAATGTATGCACAAGGCTACTTCGACTACGACTCCAAGAAGTCGGGCGGTTTGACCGTCTCCCACCTGCGCTTTGGGAAAAATCCCATCCGCTCCACCTATTTGTTGGATGAGTCAGACTTCGTCTCCTGCTCAAAGCAGGCTTATGTCCATCAGTACGACCTCTTAGAGGGCCTGAAAAAGGGCGGTCGCTTCCTGCTCAACTGCACCTGGTCCGAAGAGGAGCTGGACCAGCACCTGCCGGCCAAGCTCAAGCGCTACATTGCCCAAAATGACATTGAATTTTACATCATCAACGCCTCCAAGATTGCCCAGGAGATTGGCCTTGGCAACCGGACCAACATGATCATTCAGTCCGCCTTCTTCAAGCTCTCTCAAGTGCTGCCGATTGAAGAGGCGACGGCTTATCTGAAGGACTCCATCGTCAAGTCCTACGGCCACAAGGGCGACGATATCGTCAACATGAACTACAAGGCCGTTGATTCCGGCATCAATGCCCTGGTCAAGGTGCAGGTCCCGGCCGCTTGGGCGGATGTAGCGGACGAGCCCGTGGACAAGAAGGACGTGCCGGAGTTCATCGAGAAGATCATCTTCCCCATGCTCCATCATCAGGGAGACAAGCTGCCGGTATCGGCCTTTATGGACCGGCCCGATGGCCATTGGGACAACGGCACCTCCGCCTATGAGAAGCGCGGCATCGCCCTCTATACACCGGAGTGGAAGATTGACAATTGTATCCAGTGTAACCAATGCGCCTATGTCTGCCCCCATGCGGTGATTCGGCCCTTCCTTTTGGATGAAGCTGAGACGGCCAAGGCACCGGAAGGCTTCGAGGTCAAGAAGGCCAACGGCAAGGCATTGGCAGGATTGAACTTCCGCATCCAGGTTTCTCAGCTCGACTGTACGGGCTGTGGCAACTGCGTGGATGTCTGCCCGGCGCCCACCAAGGCCCTGGAGATGAAGCCCTTCGAAGAGCAGTATGAGGCGCAAAAGGGCTATTGGGATTTTGCAGTCAACGAAGTCACCAACAAACCGGACCTCATGGACCGGACCACGGTAAAGGGTTCTCAGTTTGTACAGCCCCTCCTGGAATTCTCGGGCGCTTGCGCAGGCTGCGGCGAGACCCCCTATGCACGGCTGATCACCCAGCTCTATGGGGATCATATGCAGATTGCCAATGCGACCGGCTGCTCGTCCATCTGGGGCGCTTCTGCTCCGGCGACGCCCTACACCTGCAACAGTGAAGGCTGCGGCCCGTCCTGGGGCAACTCCCTCTTCGAGGACAATGCAGAGTATGGCTACGGGATGCTCCTGGCCAACGAGGCCAACCGTGATTTGATCTCGGGCAAGATGAAGTCCTTCCGCAAGCTGGGTCTGGAGAGCAAGTACAACGACCTCTTTGAAGCCTGGGAAGAAGGCAAGTTCGACTACAAGGCCTCCAAGCAGGCTACTGCGGACATTCTGGCCGCAGAACCGGATGTAAGCGATGCGTCTGGTAAGGCGCTCTTAGCGGAGATCCTTGAGCTCAAGGACTACATGGTCAAGAAGTCCAACTGGATCTTCGGCGGCGATGGCTGGGCCTATGATATCGGATACGGCGGACTGGACCATGTATTGGCCTCCGGCAAGGACATCAACGTCCTCGTCATGAATACCGAGGTGTACTCCAATACCGGTGGTCAGTCCTCCAAGGCGACGCCGCTCGCGGCCGTGGCCCAATTTGCCGCAGCCGGCAAACGGATCCAGTCCAAGGATCTGGGCCTCATGCAGGCGACCTACGGCTACGTCTATGTAGCTCAGATCGCCATGGGCGCCAACCAGAACCAGACCATCAAAGCCATCAAGGAAGCAGAAGCCTACAACGGACCTTCGCTGATTATCGCATATGCGCCTTGCATCAACCACGGCATCCGCATCGGGATGGGCCGGTCGCAGTACCGCGAGAAGCAAGCGGTCGAAGCGGGCTATTGGCACCTGTGGCGCTATGATCCTCGCCTGGAGGAGGAGGGGAAGAACCCCTTCCAGCTGGATTCTAAAGAGCCGACTGCCGACTTCCAGGAATTCCTCTCTGGCGAAGTCCGCTACTCTTCCTTAAAGCGGAACTTCCCCGAAGAAGCCGAGGAGCTCTACGCCGCCGCAGAAAAAACGGCCAAGGAGCGCTATCGTAAATATAAGAGACTGGCGGATCAGGACTAAGCGGATCCGTCTTTCGAGGCCATGGCTGCTGGATTCGTTCCTTATTCCGGTCAGGACTGAGGCCATCCATTTTCAATCAGCTGCCGCAGAAGCATCTTCTGCGGCAGCTTTTTTTATGGCCCAGCTGGTCCCCCTTCGCGCGCAGAACGGGCCAGGTTTTATAGGAAGAGAGGAATCAATGAAAAAATACAAGCATAGGAGGGAAGTGGGTATAACTAATAAAACAAAGGGAGAGGAGTGTTTGGATGTTAGAAAGCTATCAGCTGAATGAACTCACCAATGGTGCCTATGGGTTAACAAAGCGACAGGCACGCTTGGATCAATATACCAGCTTCCGGATCGGTGGCCCCTGCGAGCTATTGATTGAGCCCACCTCTGAAAAGGAGCTTCTGCGGACGATTCGCTACCTTCAGGCGGAGTCCCTGCCTTACTATCTTCTGGGCAATGGATCCAACGTCCTGGTTCGGGACGGCGGCTTCCCTGGGGTGATTGTGGTCCTGGGTCGGCTTTTTTCCGACTTTTCGATCGATGGGGCCTCGGTCACCGCCCAGGCGGGAACCGCCCTGCATGATCTGGCAGAGGCCAGCTTTCGTGCGGGCCTGACGGGCTTAGAGGAACTATCCGGCATCCCCGGCACAGTGGGGGGCGGGGTCATGATGAATGCCGGCGCCTATGGAAAAGAGATGAAGGATGTGGTTCGATCGGTGCGGGCCATCAACCGGGCGGGCAAGCTGGTGGAGCTTACCATTGAAGAGATGGCAATGGGCTATCGTCGTTCCCGTATGATGGAAGAAGGCATGATCGTCGTTCAGGTCACCTTCTCCTTACAGGAGGATGCGCCGGAAAAGATTCTGGCCCGCTATCAGGACTTTAGCCAAAGGCGAGCCGAAAAACAGCCCCTGGACCGCTATTCGGCCGGATCCACCTTTAAAAGGCCTGCCGAAGGCTACGCCTCCGCCTTGATCGACCAGGCCGGCCTTCGGGGCTTTTCCTATGGTCAGGCCCAGGTGAGCGAAAAGCACTGTGGCTTTTTGATTAACCAGGGACAGGCCAGTGCCCGAGAGATGCTGACCCTGATCGATCTGGTTCAAAAGCGAGTCCGGGAAAAATTTGCCATTGACCTGGAGCCGGAGGTACGGATTATTGGGGTGGATGTCGAGGAAAACGCCCCGTCGGGTCATAAGCTGCAATAACAGGCATGGCCAGGCCATTCAATGCCTGCGAGCAAGGGGAAAGGAGTGTATGGTGGAAATCGTCATTGTCACGGGGATGTCCGGTGCGGGCAAATCCTCGGCCCTTCGGATCTTTGAAGACATGGGCTATTTTTGCATGGATAACCTGCCTCCTCAGCTGATGGGCGCCTTTTTAGCCTTGGCTAAGAAATCTACCGAGCCCCTCTCCCGGGTGGCCATTGGGGTCGATATTCGGAGTCGGACTTTTTTTGAAGAGTTTAAAGCCATGATTGAATTGCTCCAGGAGGAGGGAGAGGACCTGTCCATCCTTTTTCTGGAGGCTGATGAGGAGATCCTGATCCGTCGCTACAAGGAACTGAGGAGGCCCCACCCCCTAGATCAGATGGGCAATATCTATGATGGGATTCAGCGGGAGAAGGGGATCCTGGAGCCCCTGCGCCGACGAGCCGATCACGTGATAAACTCCTCCCATCTGAGTCTGGGCGAGCTCAAGCGAAAAATTGACAGCATTTATCTCAGCCGGGAGGGGACCGATCCGATTATGATTTCGGTCACCTCCTTCGGCTTCAAGCATGGGATTCTCCTGGATGCGGACCTGGTGATGGATGCGCGCTTCCTGCCCAACCCCTATTATCAGGAGGATCTAAAAGGGAAGTCCGGTTTGGATGAGGAGGTCGCCCGCTTCGTCTTGTCCGCAGATCCGGCTCAACAATTTTTAAAGCATTATATACACCTGCTGCAGCTGCTGATTCCTTATTATATTCATGAGGGCAAGCGTACCCTGGTCTTGGGCATTGGCTGTACGGGCGGCCAGCACCGCTCCGTGGTGATGGCGGAAGCCATTGGCCGCGCCTTCCAGGACCTTGGCTATGCGGCGAGGATCTATCATCGAGACCGCTCTGCCTGGAAGCTGGAAGGGAGGAGCAGGCTATGAAGGTGGTATCAGCGGGAGGGGTGATTATGCACGGGGAGCAAACCCTCCTTCTTCGGACTTTCTACGGCGGCTGGGTTTTGCCCAAGGGTCAGGTGGAGGAGGGGGAGACGCTTCAGGAAACGGCCCTTCGGGAGGTGCAGGAAGAATCCGGCCTCACCTGTCGCGTGATCAAATATATCGGTTTTATTCGGTATAACTTTCAGGGCCGTCAATCAGAGGTGGTACAAAAAAAGGTTCATTTCTATGCGATGGAATGGATTGACGGAAAACCCGCACCTCAATTGGAGGAGGGGTTTCGCGCCTCCATTTTTGTCCCCTGGAAGAAAGCTGTCGCCATGCTCAGTCACGACAGCGAACGAACCATCCTTCGTTCTGCCTTCAAAAACCGACCGAAACAGTCAAGGAGCGCCCAATGACGTTTTCTTATGAGGTCAAAACTGAACTTTGTCATCTCAAGATCCCCTCCAAGATCCAAGCGCTTATGGAGCTGACCGCCTTTGCCGGACTCAACGCAGCTGTGGCCCTCAATCAGGAGGGACTCAAGCTGCGCTTTTTTTCAGAGCATCCGGAGGTGGCCCGCCGCATTACCAGCCTTTTGAACCTGCTCTATGGCATTCGCCCGGAAATGATCGCCCAGCAGGGCGGGGGCATTCAGGTCAACCCGCTGTATCTGACCGAACTAGGAGGCCCCGCCATGGACCGCTTTATCGAAGAAAGCGGCTTCAGCCTCATGGGGGATGAACGGGAAGAACCGAAAAATATTCTGGCCCGTCTCTCCAACCCGGAAAATGCCAAGGCCTACCTGCGGGGCGCCTTCCTGGCTGCGGGCTCTTTGGTGGATCCAGATAAATCCTATCACCTGGAATTTCTCATCGCTCGCAAAAATCAGGTGCCCCTTTTTGCCCATGTGGCCGAGGTCCAGCAGCTGCCGTTTAAAAGAACCCTGCGTAAAACGGATACGCTTTTTTATCTGAAAAATTCGGAAGCAATTTCTGATTTTTTGGTCGACATTGGGGCGCCCCAGGCCATGCTCCTTTTGGAAGATATCAAAGCGAAAAAAGAGATGAAAAATATCATCAACCGCCAGGCTAATGCGGACACAGCGAATTATGATAAGCAGATGGAGGCCTCCGCTCGGCAGATCCGAGCCATTGACCAATTGGCCAAAAAGCCAGGCCTGGACCAGCTGCCCCCGCCCCTGCGGGATCTGGCCATTCTTCGGCTACAGCGCCCGGAAGCCTCGATCAAGGAATTGGGCGAAGCCCTGCGGCCGCCCCTGGGCAAGTCTGGGACCAATCACCGCATGAAGAAGCTTTTGCAAATGGCAGAGGAATGGCGAAATTAAAACAGGGGCATCCCTACCTAGAAGCAGAAGATAAAAAGCCAAAAAAGGCTTGACTTTGAAAAAAGAGGGTGGTAACATATCAAAGTCGCCTCTGAGAGACGAGACAAGCAAATAAAAGCGGTGGAAGAAACCGTTCAGAGTTTGTAAAAAAAGTCTTGACAAGATTGATCAGATGCGATAGCATTAACAACGATCACTTATTGTGGTCGCGAACCTTATACAAGTTAATACGTGAATGACTTTGAGTATCACATTTATATTTAATTTTAGAGTCAGAACATGACTCTCGGATATTTATTTGAGAGTTTGATCCTGGCTCAGGATTAACGCTGGCGGCGTGCATAACACATGCATGTTGAACGAGAATCTCATTTACGGATCCTTCGGGAGAAGTGAAAGAGAGGACAGTAGCGGATGGGTGAGTAACACGTAAGGAACCTGCCACGCACAGGGGGATAGCAGCCGGAAACGACTATTAATACCCCATGACACCTCAGGCTTGCATAAGCCTTTGGTTAAAGATTTATCGGTGTGTGATGGCCTTGCGTCTGATTAGCTAGTTGGTGAGATAACAGCCCACCAAGGCGACGATCAGTAGCCGGCTTGAGAGAGTGTACGGCCACATTGGGACTGAGACACGGCCCAGACTCCTACGGGAGGCAGCAGTGGGGAAT
>CABTYV010000008.1 GCA_902489145.1 uncultured Tissierellia bacterium
ATAGATCAGGCCAATTCCGATCCAGCCGAGGCCGCAAAGAAAGTCGAAGCCTTGGGGATATTAAAAAGGCCGATCGCTGAGCGAGCGATCCCTTATGCGAGCTTAGTTTGTCTGACGGACGAAACGATGAAGGAAGGACTCTCTGGGTTTTTAAGGCTGCTCTATGAAAAAAATCCCAAATTTATTGGAGGCGCTTTGCCGGGTCCCGATTTTTATTATCAGTCTGAAAAGTAAAGATCGATACAGTCACGCATCAAAAAATTGCGAGCTTCAGTCTGAAGGACAGGGGAGGTGCCATGAAGAAAGGAAAAATATCCAGCCTGTTGATTCTTTTTTTCTACCTCCTCCTCTGGGCCCTTCTTGCAGGGCTGGGCAGGTCATCCCCCTTTTTTCCGGGTCCCCACCAGGTGGTGGCACAGCTGGGACGCATGGCATTTGATTCCGCCTTTTACGGGCGTCTTTTTTTGAGCTGGGCGCGGGTGCTCATCGGTTTTTCCGTGGCCTTTTTCGGCGGGGGCTTATTGGCCTACGGCCTGAAGCGTCGGCCTGGCCTGGCCTGTCTGATTCGGCCACTGATTGAGGGCATGAAGGCCGTGCCCATCGCCGTCTTTACGCTCTTTTTTCTGTTTTTCTTCTCACCGGGCGGGCTCGCTTTTCTCATTCCGCTTTTGGTGAGCTTCCCCCTCAGTTATCAAAACATGGAGACCGGCCTCCAATCCATTGATCCCAAAATGGAAGAAATGGCCACTGTTTTTCAGCTTCCGAAGAAGGACTATCATCGGGCCATTATTTTACCGGCGCTTGCACCCTACCTGGCGCTTTCTCTCTCAGTCGGCCTGGGTATGGCCTGGCGGGCCAGCATAGCTGCAGAAATTATTGCCCTGGTCGCCCAAGGCATTGGGGCAGCCCTGCTGGAAGCCAAGCTCTACCTGGATATGGCCAGCCTCTTTGCCTGGACGCTTGTGATTTTATTGGTCTCAGCTGTGAGCCAAAGGCTTGCCCTGGCTCTGTTTAAGGGGTATCTCAAAAGAAGCGCCCATCCCCGCACTCCTGTTCAAGAAAAGGAGCAGGACCGGGTATTTTCACATGCAGAAAGATTGGTTCGTTTGGACCAGGTGGGACAGAGCTTTCAAGGAAAAGTGCTTTTCTCGGCTTGGTCGCTCGAGCTCCAGCGGGGCAAGACCTACCTGATTTTGGGCCCTTCGGGGTCAGGAAAATCCACTTTGGTTCGCCTCTTAATGGGGCTCGCCCCTGTACAGGAGGGGACTCGCATTGCCCATCATGATTTGCGCTTTGCGCCTGCCTTCCAGGAAAATCGCCTAATCGAAAGCTGGACCGTAGCGGAAAATCTGCTGCTGATTGCCCCGGACCGGGCCGGGGACCTGGAAGAGGCCCTCAGCGCAGTCGGCCTTGCGGGGATGGCAGACCGGCGGGTGGAGGAGCTCTCTGGCGGCATGAAAAGAAGAGTCGCCGTCATACGAGCAGGCCTCGCCCGGGGCCATATCCTTCTCCTGGATGAGCCATTTAGTGCCCTGGATCCCAGGTCGGCACAATTGACCTGGCAGTGGATTCAAGAGAAGGCCATGCCTCATTTCGAGTCCACCCTGCTTTTGCTGCACCGGGAAGAGGACTTGCCGATGATTCGGAAGGGCCAGCGGGCGGACTTGTACGTCAAGGAGTGGGGAGAGCGTGGGAAAGCAGATCGGGAGCCAAGCTCGGCCCCGGATTGGATAGGAAGGAAGAAAAATGAGTCAGAATAAGAAAAGCTCCAACTGGGCCCTGATCAAGCTTTTGCAGCCCTATTATAGGAAAAATCGCCGTCTTTTGATCACCGATCTTTTTTGTGCATCGCTTACGACCCTCTGCGATCTGGCCCTGCCGGTCATCCTCTCGCGGATCACTGATACCGCGGCCAATAACCCGGTCGCTCTGACCTTGACCTTTATTGGCAGGATGTCGCTGATTTATATTGTCCTTCGCCTGGTCGAGATTTCAGCCCGTTATTTTATGCAAGGGACCGGCCACATCATGGGGGCCCTGATCGAAATGGATATGCGCTCCGATATGTACCGGCACCTGCAAACCATGCCCCATGCCTATTTTTCAACCCATAAGACGGGCCACATCATGTCCAACCTCACCAACGATCTATTTGATGTGACTGAATTTTCACACCATTGCCCGGAGGAGTATTTTATCGGGGCGATTAAGCTGGTCATTTCCTTCTTGATCCTGCTAAAGGTCAATGTCCCGCTCACCCTGGTGCTCTTTATCCTGGTGCCCCTCTATTTCTATGTCTCCACGAAGTTTCGTCACCGCCTGCGTCAAGCGCAGCTTCGCCAACGAAAAAAAATTGGAGACATCAACGCCTCAATCGAGGATTCCTTCCTGGGAATCGCTGTCGTCAAATCCTTCTCCAATGAGGACGTGGAAGAAGAAAAATTTGAACGCGATAATTCAGCCTTTCTTGCCATTAAAAAAGAGTTTTATTATGCCATGGCGGCTTTTCATTCCGTCTCTCGCATTTTCGACGGGCTCATGATGGCGACGGTCATCGTGCTGGGCGGCCTGTTTTTGGTCTATCGCAAAATCACCCCTGGTGAATTTGTCGCTTTTATCCTCTACACCCAGACCCTTCTGGTGACCCTGGCCCGGATCATTGAGTTTACCGAACAGTTCGAGCGTGGCATGTCGGGTCTGGAGCGTTTTGAGGGCGTCATGTCGACCAAGTCCAACCTGGTGGAGAAAGCGGATGCAAAACCCCTGGGCAAGGCGAGGGGCCAAATCGCCTTTGACCGGGCCTCCTTCCATTATCCAGGCAAGGAGGAGCTGGTCTTGGATGGGATCGATCTGACCATCGAAGCCGGAGACTCCCTGGCCATCGTGGGCCCCTCTGGGGGTGGAAAAACGACCCTCACCAATCTCATCCCTCGTTTCTACGATGTCACCTCCGGGCGAGTATTGATCGATGGACAAGATGTGCGCGATTTAACCCTTGCCAGCCTCCGGGACAATATCGGCACCGTCCAGCAGGACGTGTACCTGTTTTCGGATACGGTGGGTGCCAATATCGAATATGGCAAGCCCGGCGCCTCTTATGAGGAGATTGTTCGCGCGGCCAAGCTGGCCGGGGCCTATGATTTCATTATGGACCTGCCGCAGGGCTTTGATACCTATGTAGGGGAGCGGGGGGTGATGCTCAGCGGCGGACAAAAGCAGCGAATTTCCATTGCCCGCGTGTTTTTGAAAAACCCGCCCATTCTTATTTTGGATGAGGCGACTTCTGCTTTGGATAATACCAGTGAGCGGCTGATCCAGGATTCCCTGGAGCGCCTGTCCGCCAACCGGACGACGATCGTCATTGCCCACCGCCTCTCCACCATCCGAAACGCAGCCCATATTATTGTGCTTTCGGAGGGAAAAATTCAGGAGGCTGGCTCACACAGGAGCCTAATGGACCAGCACGGGCTATACTGGGCGCTCTATCAGGGATCCTTGGATCAGGGCAAGGAGACGATTGTGGAAGAAGAGGAAGAGGAGAGGGAAGTCCAATGATGCTCTCTGTGAAAAGCCACTCCGGCACTTATCCGGTTTACTTCTACCGAGGCGCCTTGGGCAATTTATCGGACCTCCTCCGCCTCCACCGCAAGGTCCTTTTGGTGAGCGATCGAGGCATCCCAAAAGCCTATGTGGATCAGGTGGCCGCTGCGATCGAAAGCCCTCATCTGATCCTTTTGGAAGCAGGGGAAGCGGCCAAATCGATGGACAACTACCAGGCACTGCTCACCTACCTGGTGGAGCACGCCTTCACCCGCAAGGATGCCATATTGGCGCTGGGCGGCGGAGTGGTGGGGGATCTGGCCGGCTTTTTGGCGGCGACCTATCTTCAAGGCGTTGATTTTTACTATCTGCCGACCAGCCTTCTGGCCCAGGTGGACGGGGCGATTGGCGGCAAGACCGCCCTCCATTTTCAGGGGCAGGCCAATATTTTGGGCACCTATACGGCCCCCAAGGCGGTGGTGATTGACCCGGAGCTTCTGTCTACCCTCTCCAATCGTCAGCGGGCCTCCGGGATGGCGGAGATCATCAAGACCGCACTGGTCCTTAAGCCTGGCCTTTACAATTACCTCTGCACTCGTCCGCCCTATGAGGGGCTGGAGTCTGTGATGGAAAGCTGCATCCGTTCCAAGATCCGCGTGGTCGAAGAGGATGAAGCGGGCAAGGGGGTCAGGCGGATTTTACAATTCGGTCATACGCTGGGTCACGCCATCGAAGCCCAGTCGGATCTCCTGCACGGGGAAGCCCTGGCCATTGGCATGACCTATTTTACGACCAAACCGGTGCTTCGCACCCTCTTTCCCCTGTTGGAAAAATACCAGCTCCCCGCCTTTAGCAAAATCCGGACGGCGCTTTTATATGACAGCATTCGCCATGATCTTCGATCGGATGGAAACGGGCTTCACGCCGTTTTCCTTGAGAAACCGGGTAAAGCCCGCATCCTTCGGCTCTCCTTTGAGGAGATCAAAGAAGTGATTCAAAAACGTCAAGTGCCGGCTCATCTCCTGTAAGGGTCGGCTTTTCTTTTTAGCGTCCTCTTCTGAAAAAAGCAAGGATGCGGGCCCAGAGCCCCTGCTTATGATCGTTTTGAGACGCTTGCACCGCGCTGGGCAGGACCTCCGCTGCCTCTCTCATAAAGGCATTCTGGGCCAGGAAGGGGCTCTTCCCATCCTCAATCGGATGGAGGGCCCCATCCGAACCAAAGCGCCGCCCCTTATAGTTGTCCCGGAATTGGGCATCCATAAAATGCAGGATGAAGCGCTGCACTTCTGGATCTAATACGGGGCAAAGGATCTCCACCCGGTGGTCCATATTGCGGGTCATCATATCGGCTGAACCGATGTAGATCTTGGGCTGGTCCTTGCCGAAAATGTAGACGCGGGCGTGCTCCAGGAAGCGACCGACGATGGAATGCGCTTCAATATTTTCGGTCTTTCCCTCAATCCCCGGCAGGATGCAGCAGATTCCTCGAACGATGAGGCGGACCTGACAGCCGGCCGACGAAACCGCCGCCATTTGGTCTATGAGGTCTCGGTCGGTCAGCGAGTTCATTTTAAAGAAACAAAAGCCTTCTGCCCCTTTCTTGGCCTCTTCTTCCATGAGCGCCAGTAAGGTTGGCTTGGCGGTGGAAGGGGACTGGAGGAGGTGGTCATAGGAACCGGACAGGTTGCCCAGCTGGAGGTTGCGGAAAAAGGCATTGGCCTCCCGTCCAATATCCGGGTGGGCGGTCATCAAAGAGAGGTCGGAGTAGCCGTTGGCCGTGGCCTCGTTGTAGTTTCCGGTCCCGATCTGGGTGAGGAAGGTCCAGGTTTGATCGCTGCGGAGGGTTAAAAGCGTGACCTTGGAGTGGACCTTATAGCCGCCCATCCCGTAGATCACATCGCATCCAGCATCAATCAGCTCTTTGGAATAGTCCAGGTTGGACTGTTCATCAAAACGAGCCCGCAGCTCCATCAAAACCAGGACTTCCTTGCCCTCTTCTGCGGCCCGGCAGAGGGAATCCACCAGGCGCGAGTTTTCCGCCAGCCGGTAGATGGTGATTTTAATGGAGACCACTCGATCATCGTGGGCGGCCTGGTCCATCAGGCGGAGATAGGAATCCATGGAATCGTAGGGATAGGAGAAGATCCAATCTCGCTCCTGGACCCTTTGAATCAAATCCCCCCGGAAGCCCATTTTTTCGCCCAGACGAGGGGCATAGCGGTTGTAGGTATGCTGGAGCAAAAAGTCCTTGTCCAGATATTCCTTCAGCTCGCTGACATACTCCATCGAGAGCGGGGCGTCTGATTGGATGATCTGTCCTGGCTTGAGCATCAGCTCCTCGCAAAGAAAGTCGGAGAAGGCTTCTTTATCCTTTTCATTGACCTCCACCCGAACGGCCTGGAGACGATTCCGCTTCTTGAGCACTTTTTCTGTCAAATGACGGTAATCCTCTTCCTCCAGGCTGACCTCGTCATCTGCGGAAAGATCGGCATTTCGCGTGACGCGGATGATGGTCTTCTGTAAAATAGTGAATTTGGGATAGCAGGCATCCACATGGGCGAAGAGGATCTTGGAGGTCCGGATAAAGGGAGAGCCGGTATCAGAGGGAAGCCTCAGAATTTTTGGTAAAAAATTGGGGATGGGCACAATCCCATAAGAAAGCTTCCCTTTTTTTTCCAATTTTAGAATGACATATTCAGACTTATTCTCCAGAAAGGGCAGGGGGCGGTGCAGCGAGATGGTTTGCGGGGAAAGGATGGGGAAAATATAATCCTGAAAATAGCGGAGCACTGCCTTTTGTTGGACCTTGGAGAGCGCGTCATAGGTGAGGTTGTAAACGCCGTAGGCCTCGAAGGCCTCATCGACATGTTCAAAAATCTGATCTTTTAAAGCATACAGCTCCTGCATCCTCGCAAATACGGCGTCCAGCTGCTCCTGGGGGGTCATGCCCGACTTATTATCCCGGCTCTTAGGATCGAAGAGGGCTAAATCCGTTAGCCGACCGACCCGGACCATGCAAAATTCATCCAAATTAGTCGAAAAGATCTTGATAAAATTGAGCTTTTCAAACAAGGGAACGCGTTCATCGAGGGCTTCCTCCATGACGCGCTGGTTAAAGTTTAGCCAGGAGAGTTCCCGGTTTTGTGTAAAAGAATAATCCTTGTGAGATGGACCTTGTTTCTCCTCTTCCAATTGCTCTTCTTCCAATTTTTCTGCTTCCTTTTCGATTTCGTCCAATCTCTCTTCTTCCATTCTGGCTTCTTCCATATCAGGCCTCCTTCTGCTTATTATAAAGGTATCCTTCCCGCACCCCATTGCGCGAAATGATCAGGTTGGAGCAGGCCAGTGCCTTCATCACTTCCTGGAGGATGATCATGCCAGGAAGCTGGGTATGGAGACGCTCAGGAGTGACCTTAAAAACGGTTTTTAGACTTTCAATATCCTGCGTCAGATAACGCAGGGAAAGATCTTCGATCTCTGCCAGGCTCACTTCACTATTGGTAGCCTTGTGGTTCAGCTCTTGGGTCAGGTTGCCGACAGCTCGGATGGTGCCACCCACTCCGTAGGCTCGGCGCTGATCGCTATGGGGGAGGGGGGATTGGCTCAAAAGCTCCACCACATAAGACTTGATCATCCGGTATTCATCGACGCTGGGGATGATGTGGCGGACAAAGGAACGGTGGAGGGAGAGGGAGCCTTCAGGAATCGAGAGCGTCGAGACATAGGCCCCCTTTTGAACCAGGGTCAGCTCGGTGGATCCACCGCCGATATCGATGACGTAGCCTGCATCGATCGGCCCCAAATCGAGCGTTAAACCGGTGTAGGAGCAAAGCCCTTCCTTTTCGCCGGAGATCACCTCGATGGACAATCCTGTTTCCGCCTCCAAAATTTTGACGACCTCCGCCTCATTTTTTGCATTTCGAATGGCCGCAGTAGCGAAGGCATAGGTTTGGTCGATCTCCAGATCTTCGATGATGCGGGCTATTTTATTTAGGATTTTGACCGTTTTTTGAATGCCTGCATCGGTCAATTTCCCGTCAATGATGTAGGCACTCAATCCGGCAAAGGTCTTCTTGGAAATAACGGTTTTATAATTATCGTTATTTTTCTTAGGCCGATAGATATTGAGTCGAATGGTATTTGATCCGATATCGATGACGCCGGTAAGATAGTCCTTGGACATATTGCCTCCTGCTTGCGATATGAGTTTCCCCTTTACGACCTATTATATAAAACTTCTTATAGTTCTTGGTAAATCCTATGTAAAGTTCCTGGTAGGGGACAAAGAAAACAGGCTACATCGCTGGGATGTAGCCTGAGCTTCTGTTATGAAGGGTGGTGTCTGGCTTGCATTTACTACCGAGTAACCGCACACCCGATTGTCTGTTTTCCAATTCACGACTTTGTCATCGATCAACCTGATCTTAGGGCTCGGTGTCGGCCTACCGACATCCGATTAAAATAGAACTAGAGTCGCTTCATGATCCTTCCACAGGGCACCTGGCCCGATGGTGAGTCGCCATTTTTATACCTGGGTAGATTAAAGTATCTCATGTTTCCCTCCAATCTCTCCTTGGTTTTTCCAGGGAAATCCAAACTCCCTTTCTGTGGCATTGATAAAGAAATGGCTAAACGTCTGTCTTCGAAGACTTCTTTGGTATCCAGTTCCTTTATCTGGCTATAGCATACTCCACTTTTTACACCTTGTCAAGTCTTTATTGAAAAAAATCGATAAAATCTCAGACGATTTCGTTTTCCTGACAAATTTCTCTTAAATGACTACATAAATATATAGCGTGCGATGAAAATAATCGCCAGCACATACATTAAAAGAGAAATATCCTTGCGCTTCCCGGTCAGCAGTTTAATCAGGACGTAGGAAACCACGCCCATGGAAATGCCCTCCGCAATGGAGTAGAAGAGCGGCATCGCCAGGATCGCCAGATAGGCCGGGAAGGCTTCCGTGATGTCCACCTCCACCAGCTTAAAGACCGCCTGGAACATGGAGAAGCCAACATAGATCAAAGCCGCAGCCGTCGCAAAGCCTGGGATGGCAATAAAGACTGGTGAGAGCACCATGGCGGCCAGGAAGAGCAGGCCGGTGGTCAGGGCGGTAAGACCGGTACGGCCACCTGCTTCCACGCCGGCGGAGGATTCCACAAAAGTGGTAACGGTGGAGGTCCCTAGGACAGCGCCGGCTGAAGTGGCCACTGCATCCGCTAAGAGGGCGCCCCTGGCGTTCGGCAGTTGGCCCTTTTCATCCAGCATATTGGCTTTGGCGGCTACTCCTGCCAGGGTGCCGACGGTATCAAAGATATCGACGAAGAGGAAAGCAAAGGTGACAGCTAAGAGATCTAAAATTTTCAAAGAAGAGAAGTCCAAATGAAAGGCTTGTCCAACCAAGCCGCCAAATTCCCCGAAGTGAGGAGCGGACCAGGTGGGGTAGAGGGAGAAGAAATTGGCCTCCGGATTGGGCACATAGAGTCCCACGGCTTGGGCCAACATCCCTAAGACCCAGGTAGCCAGCACCCCAATCAGAATCGCTCCCTTCTGCTTTTTATGGCTGAGTACGATGATGATCAGGACCCCAATCAGGCAGAGCAGGCCGGAAATGCCGGCGGTGGAGAAGTTTTTATTGAGCCCGGAGAAGCCCACCAGGGTATCCGGATTGCCGGCCACCAGGTTGGCCGACTGGAGACCAATGAAGGCGATGAAGAGGCCGATCCCACAGGAAATGGCGTTTTTCAAGGTGATGGGAATGGCATTAAAGATCGCTTCCCGCACGTTGGTAAGAGACAGGACGATGAAGATGAGCCCTTCCAGGAAAACCGCAAAAAGTGCCATTTGCCAGGAATAGCCCATGCGGATCACGACCGTGTAGGCAAAATAGGCATTGAGGCCCATCCCAGGGGCCAGCGCAAAGGGCAGGTTGGCAAAGAAGGCCATGCAGAAGCAGCCGATGGCGGAGGCGATGGCCGTGGCAATCAGGACACCACCAGCGGGCATGCCGGTTTGGGAGAGGATTTGCGGATTAACGGCGAGAATGTAGGCCATGGTGATAAAGGTGGTCAGACCAGCCGTCAGTTCTCCCTTGACGGTGACCTTGTGGTCACGCAAATGAAAGAGATTTTCGAACATAAGTTCCTCCTATTCATAAATAAAACATACAACATCCACATTTTACACTATTTTCATTCGAAAAGCTTGAAGGGGCGACCAGAATTCCCTATGGGCCGAAGGCGCTTTTTATGTATAATAGGAAGGCAAGCGCCCTGGACCCTGCAAGCGCCCATTTTATTGGATTTCTTTAAAAGGAAGAGCCAGGGAGCACCGAGCGGGCAGGAAGCCTTCTTTATTTTTTCAGCCAAAAATGGAAAGGATTATTTATGAACGATCATACGCCAGCAAGCACTCCGGCAGAGCCACTTTCCTGTTGGACCTTGTTTTTCGTTTTGCTTCGCATCAATGCCGTGACCTTCGGGGGTGGATACACGATTGTGCCGATTATTCGCCAGGAGTTCGTCGAAAAACGAAAAATCCTAACGGACGACGATATGCTTGATATCATTGCCATCGCAGAATCGGGGCCCGGCGCAATGGCGGTCTCCACCTCCTATCTCCTGGGTATTCGTCTGCGGGGGATATTGGGTGGTATCAGTGCGGTGCTTGGGGCCGTGCTGCCCGCCCTGTTTCTGATCACCCTTCTTTATTTTATTTATGCGCATGTGGCCAACAATCCATTCATCCGTGCGGCCCTTCGGGCCATGTCGGGGGTGATTGTAGCGATGCTGTTTTTCTCCGTCTATACCCTCTATCGACCCGCCGTGAAGGAGCATAAGAAGCTTTCGATCGCATTTATGCTGATTGCTTTTCTCCTTTCCTATTTCCATATTCTGCCCGTCGCCTACATCATTGTTCTGATGATCATAGCGGGGGTGGTCATCTATGGATTTTTATTGAAAGAGGAGGAGGTCGCATAATGCTTATCCAGCTCTATCTGGTTTTTTTGAAGGTGGGTGCACTGGCTTTTGGTGGGGGACTGGCGACGTTGCCCCTCCTCCAGGAGGCCCTGGTTAATGAACACGCCTGGCTTAGCATGACCGAGTGGACCGACGTTTTTACCATTTCCAACATGACCCCAGGGCCCATTGCCATCAATGCTGCGACCTTTGTGGGCACCAAAATGGGGCAAAGCTTGGGCCTGGGCTTGCCCTTTCAACTGATAGGCTCTATGGTGGCCACCTTGGGCGTCATTACGCCTCAAATTTTGCTCATGAGCCTCTTGGCCTACCTCCTCTTTGTACGAGGGGGGCAGCTACGCCCCTTGCAGTGGGCGATCAAAGCCTTGCGTGCGGCCACGGTTGGGCTAATCGCTGCCATCACGCTGGCCCTTTTCCAGAGTCACCTCTTTCCTGCGGAAGTGCTTACCGGTCAGGTTGGATTTGGCCATATCGGCGGCCTAGCGGTCGATTTTTTAGCGCTCTTCTGTTTTTTAGCCAGCCTTTTTGGCCTGCGAAAAAAGATCGATATGACTAAGCTCCTGACCTTGGGCGCCTTGGTGGGCGTTTTGGCCGAATGGCTGCTCTAACGATGGCTTTTTTCAGCCGGTCGAAGCGGGCAAAAGCGTAACAGAAAGGAAGTGGTATATGACTTTTGTTTTCACCTTTTTAGAGGGCCTGGCCACCTTTCTCTCTCCCTGTTTCCTGCCCCTGCTGCCCCTCTATTTGGCTTACCTTGGGGGAGGTGCCAGTGGCTCCCTGCGAAAAAGGATGTGTAACAGCTTGGCCTTTGTTGCTGGATTTACGGTCGTCTTTGTTTTGCTGGGCGCCCTTTCGGCCAGCTTAGGCTATCTTTTGCGCCGCCACCAGGGGCTCCTATCCCTTCTGGCTGGTCTTGTGGTGATGGCTTTTGGCTTGCAGTATCTGGGACTGCTCCCCGGCGCTTCCTTCAAAGGAGGTCTGGGACAAAAAGCCATGACCCGCCTTCATCCGGGGAAATCTTTTCTTTTTGGCTTGGCCTTTTCGATCGCCTGGACCCCTTGCCTGGGTACTTTTCTGGGTGCTGCGCTAATGCTGGCGGGGCAAAGAGGGCGAGTGATCGAGGGGGTCGGGTACCTGTTCGCTTACTCTCTGGGGCTGGGCCTTCCCTTTCTTCTCATGGCCTTTCTGCTGGACCGACTGGAGGCGCAGATTGCCTGGGTGAAGGCCCATTTTGGGCTATTGCAGAAGATTTGCGGGCTGGCTCTGGTTTTGCTCGGTTTGTTGATGGCCAGCGGCCGTCTCAACGGTCTCGGAGGGGGACAGGCGGAAACAGAGGAGGTGCGGTCGAGCCCTGGATCCAGCTTTTCGGAGGCGGGAGCAAATACAGAAGCGATCAGCTCCACCTCCTCTGAAGGAGATGAGGAGGCGCCCGCCCGACAAGCTTCGGAGGCGCCAAAAGAGCCTGACAATCCCTTTGTCGATTTTTCCATGGAAGGACAGATGGGGGAGGACCATCTTTTATCCGAATACGGAGACAAACCGATCGTACTCAATTTCTGGGCCTCCTGGTGCCCTCCTTGTCGGGCTGAGATGCCTATTTTTGAACAGGCCTACCTGCAGTATCGAGACCGGATTCACTTCATTATGCTCAATATGATGGATGGGGTGCGCGAAACGCGCGAATCCGCTCGCCGGTTTTTGCAGGAGGCGGACTATCCCTTTCCGCTTTATTATGATAGCAAGGGCGCGGGAGTCGAGGCTTATCGGGTAGCAGCCTTTCCCACGACGATTTTTATGAAAAAGGGGCAGGTCATGGCCCGTATTCAGGGGATGGTGGATGAGGACCAATTCCAGGCCCTGGTCCATCAGCTATTGGAGGAAAAAGAGTAAAAAAAGGAAGAGGGAAGAAGCAAACGATGGTGAATAAAAAAATCGCCCTGGTGACGGGCGCTTCCTCCGGGCTTGGGGCGAGCTTTGCCCGCGCCATTGCCAAGGAGGGAAAGGTAGATGAAATTTGGCTTTGCGCCAGAAGGGCAGATCGTTTGGCGACCCTTGCTCAGGACTTATCCTGCCCCAGTCGGCTTTTCGTCGGGGACGTCTCAGATCCCGCCTGGCAGGCGTCGCTCACCAAGGCGCTAAACGAGCCTGGCGAGGCCAGGGCCCTCATGCTTCTGATCAATAATGCCGGCCTGGGGAAGACAGCCTTATTCAGCGATCTGGATCCGGGCCATGTAGAGGAGGTAATGGGGGTCAATATGAAGGCCCCCACCCAGCTTCTCCACCAGCTTTTGCCTTATATGAAGCGGGGGGGACGGGTGATCAACGTCGCCTCGGTGGCCGCCTTTTTGCCCCAGCCCGGCTTTGCGCTTTACGCAGCCTCCAAGGCCTACCTACTCAGTCTCAGTCGGGCCCTGGACCGGGAGCTTGCCCCGAAGGGGATCACCATCACGGCCTGCTGCCCGAATCCCATGGAGACCGAATTTTTTGACAAATCGGGCGGCATTGGTCCGACGGGCCTCAAACGCATGGGACTGGACCAGGTCGACCAGGTGGTGCAAACCGCCCTCCGCCAGTCCCGGAAGGGCAAGGCACTCTCCCTCACCCATCCGACGGCTAAGGCTGTTCATGTCATTTCCCATCTTTTGCCCCATTCCTTCCTCCTTTGGGCAGAGAAGAAGATCGGCTTTTATTAAAGATCCTGAGGGGTGGGGTAGCGTCTGGTATCAAAGGTGTCGATTTGGGAGAGGTCGCCTGCCTCATAGCCCTTCTTAAACCAACGGGTTCGCTGTTCGCTGGAGCCGTGCGTAAAGGACTCCGGCTGGACCTGGTGGCCCGCCTTTTGCTGCAGGGTATCATCGCCAATGGACCAGGCGGTGGAGATGGCTTCTTCAATATCGCCTGCTTCCAGGTAGCCCTGGTCCTTTTGGTAGCGGGCAACGACCCCGGCGAGATAATCCGCCATCAGCTCCAATCGAACGGTGAGCGCATTGGCCTCCTGCTGGCTCGCCCGGCTTCGGAGCGCATTGACCTTATCCAGGATGCCCAATTCCTTTTGGACATGGTGGCCCACCTCGTGAGAGATGACATAGGAGAGGACAAAATCGCCCTCCTTGGCACCAAATTTTTTGATCAGTTCGTCATAAAAGGAGAGATCCATATAGATTTTTTGGTCCTCTCCACAGTAGAAGGGCCCCATGCCGGACTGGGCAATGCCACAGCCAGAGCGGACTGTTTCCTGGAAAATGGCCATTTTAGGCGGATTATAGCGGCGGCCCTCCTTTTGGAAAAGCGCACCCCATTGGTCCTCCGTATCCGCGAGGACGACGGCCGAATATTGATAGAGCTCCTTTTCCTTTTGACTGAGCTGGAGGGCCTCCTGGTGGACTTCCTTGGGCCCAAGCCCACCACCTGAAAGCCCTGCCTGTAAACCGGCCAGGGGATTGCCGGTCAAAGCAAAAACCAAAAGACCCATTAGGATCCCACCGACGCCCACCCCCATACCAACCCGGCCCCGACCCTGGGATGAGATATTGGACGATTGTCTTCGATCACGCCATTTCATTGTTTCCTCCTCACTTGGATTTCATTTACCTTCATCCTTCATTTCGCTCTTTTGAGTCCCTATGGACCGAAGGCAGAGCGGTTTATTTTTATTAGTTCTTTTTTACCCGACTTTTCTCCAGCCTCTACTCTTTGGCCGTCTTTTTTTGCCCTACCATATGGTAAAATAAAAAAGATTAACAAGGAAAGGATGGAACATGAAGAGACTCTTTTGTACCGATTATGATAACACGCTCGCGATCAAGGGAAAAATGCGCCCAGAAAATGTCCAGGCGATCCGTCGTCTCCAGGATGCCGGGTTCGAGTTTGCCATTGCCTCTGGTCGCCCTTCCGCCAACATTATGCGCATTTTCTCCAAATATGGGGTGAAGGGACACCTGATCTCCAACAACGGCGCCCTCACCATAGACCAAAAGGGACAGATCGTTCAGGAAATCCCCATGCCTGTAGCGGAAACTCGGGCTTGGATCGAGCGATGCGAAAGGGAAGACTGGCGTTATCTTTTTTATAGCAAGGAGATCTGTTATCTGCCGCGCTCCTGGACCCGCCTGCCCGGCAGTGGAATCATTTCCTCGATCGTACGCTTTTACTTTGGCATGGGGGTCAAATCCTTTGATGGAAAAAGCCCCTCTTTTCTGGAGGCGGGCGTTTACAAGATGAATATTAAAGAAGAAAAATTGGTTCAGTCCCTTTATAGAGAGATCCTGGAGGAAGGAAAGCTTTCTGCCACCGTATCGGGCAATGGCCAGGTCGAGCTGATGGCGCCGGGGGGGAGCAAGATTAGGGGCGTTCGGGCGCTGGCAGACCATCTCAAGATTCCCATGGACCGAGTGGTTTCGATTGGCGATTATGACAATGATAGTGAAATGCTGGCCGAAAGTGGCTGGTCCTTTGCCATGGGCAATGGGTCGGGGCTGGCTAAACAAGCGGCCAAGATGGAGACGGCCAAGGTGGATGAAGGGGGATTTGTGCAAGCGGTAGACTGGATTTTGGCCCATCCGGAGGCGGGCCTCCTCCTGGCAGAAGGGCAGGCTTGTCATGGTTGATCCAAAAGGTCGCTTGCTTTTTACGGGTCCGGGCAAGGACCCTACGTATGCAAATGCCTCTGCGGCGGGCTTGGATCTCTCCATTCGGACGGAGGAAGCGATCGTTTTTCATCCAGGCGATCATTACCGCATTCATACCGGCTTGTGCTTTGAAATTCCGCCCGGATTTTTCGGTCTTGTCGCCATCCGGTCCAGCCTGGGGGCGCGCGGGCTCGTGTTAGCCAATGGGATCGGGATCATTGATGAGGACTACCGTGGAGAGCTTCAGATGCCCCTATACAATCACGGAAGGGAAACCATCATTTTAGAAGACGGTGAACGGGTCGGGCAGATGGTTCTTTTGCCCTACATCCAGCTCAGCCCCCTTCGCGTCGAAGCGCTGAGCGAAAGCGAGCGGGGGACGGAAGGCTTCGGTTCCAGTGGCCGGTTTTAGGAAAAGGATCGGGGAAGGACCTTTTTCAGTCGAAGAGGGAGTATGTGATGCGAATCGATAAATTTCTAAAAAATGCGCGAATCATTAAGCGCCGAACGGTCGCAAAGGAAGCCTGTGACGGCGGTCGCGTGGAGATCAATGGGCGGCCCGCCAAGGCGGGCAGCGAGGTGGTAGAAGGGGACCGGGTGAAGATCTCCTTCGCCAGAGGCCCGCTTTATTTCCGGGTCGAAGCAACGCCTGAGCTGGTAAAAAAGGATCAGGCTGAAAGCCTGTATACCCCGATAGAGGAGGGAGATTATGAGTAATTTTCGGTCAATTTTGCCAAAGGATCCGGAGGAACGGAGGCGTCCTACGCGCCCCGCAAGGAGCCAGGAACCAGAAGAAGGCCAGCGGAGATCGGATGCCAACCGGGTCTCCTACTCCGGGACATCGGGCCGGGAGGAGCGCTTACAGAGGATCGCCCAAACTCGCTCCGGAAACCGTCGCCCAAGCCGATCCGGACAGAGGCAGCAGGGAAAAACACCCTTCTTCTTTTTCATTCTTGCGGGCATTATTCTGCTTTTTCTCCTGGTGCCAGCCGGCTTGAAGCTCTATTCCACCAGTCGACAGCTGGCTGATGCCCAAAAGGCTCAGACCAAGCTGGAGGAGGAGCGCAAACAGCTGAGTGCGTCCGTAGAGGAGTTGAAAAATCAGCTTAAAATGGTCAATACCGATGAATATGTCGAAAAATATGCCCACGAGAAGCTTGGGATGATCCGGCCCAACGAGATCCTCTTCCAGACGGAGGACGGTCGCTATAAGCTCAATGAGGAAGCCGTCCGCAACCTTACCCAAGGTCAGGTGGTGGAAAGCTCCGAGGGGACCCCTTCTGAAAGCACGTCCGGATCGGAGGGAAGCGCGTCCTCACAGACCTCCAGCACTAGCCAAGCGCGCGAAGATCAGCCGACCGAATAAGAAAAAGGCAGGCCATGCAGGATTTGAATCGACTTTTTCGTGAAAAGTGGGCGGAGGGGCCGGCGCTTGCTGACCCCATCCTTTATGTCGCAGCATCCGGCGGGGCTGATTCCATGGCGCTGCTGGAGGTGGCTCTTGCGAGCCCCTTTCCCGTCCAAGTGCTTCATCTTCACCATGGTATCCGAAAAGCAGCGGACCAGGATGCCCATTTTGTCCGCGCCTTTTGTCAGGACCGGGGCATTCCCTATCAGGAAAAGCGTCTATCCATTCCTAGCCTGGCTCAGGCGCGGGGCCTTTCAGAGGAGCTATGCGGTCGGGAGGAGCGCTATCTTTTTTTTGAGTCCGTTCTTGCGCATTCGAAGGGCAGCCCTGTTTTATTGACCGGCCATCATCTGGAGGATCAGGCAGAAACGGTACTTTTTCATCTTCTTCGGGGAGCTGGCCCGGATGGAGTGGCTGGCATGGAGGTTTGGGCCAGACGTCCCCTGGGGGAGGGCCAAGCTTTTTATCATCTCTTTCGACCTTTTCTGTCGGTTCGAAAAGAGGCCCTGCTGGCCCATCTCCGCGAAAAGGGCCTGGCCTGGCGAGAGGATGAAAGCAATCAGGAGACGGACTATGTGCGCAATCGTCTGCGCCACGAGATTTTTCCATTAATAGAGAAGGAAGTGCAGCCCAGGGCCCAAGAGGCCCTGGTTCGTTTTGCAGATCAGGCCAGAAGAGATCGAAGCTACTTTCAGCAGGAGCTTGATCAGCTGGAGGATCAGCTCTTTATTACACCGAAACAGGCGGCCCGGATGCGCTCGCAGGGTAAGGGCCCTGAGCGGGTGAGCGCCCGAAATGCCCTCCTGTTGGACAGCCCTTATCTCAGAAAGGAAGCCTTGCGCTCCTTGCCGCACGCCCTGTCCGAACGTTTGATTTACCGCGTTCTACAAAAAGTCAGGCCGGAGGGGGACAAGGATCTACAAGTGGAGCAAAAGGATGTGGCTGAAATTTTAACCCTTGCTCAGGGAGAAGGGTCAAAATGGCGGCCGGTTTGTGGTATGATAACCCTATCTGATTACGATGGTATTTTCTTTCTTTCTCGAGAAAAATGGGCCCGTCTGCAGGAGGATCCCCTTGTTCAAAAACAGGCCACCATCGCGCTTCCCCTAGATCGCCTAATGAAGGAAGGGGAGGGGCGCCTGGATTGGCCACAGCCTTCGGGCCGTCTTTTTTTGAAGCTGCGAGAAGGGACAGCAGACACTTTTCGCGATCATCTGAGCGATCCAAGCTTTGCTTATTTTCCTCTTGCCGCCCTCCAAGGGGCCTATTTGGGCCGGGACAGGGGCGGCTTGCGGGTGAAGAAGTTTGGAGGCGGCGAAAAGCCTCTTAGGAGGCTGTGGAATAGTGATCATATCCCCGTTTGTCTGAGAAGGCATTATCCTCTCCTGATGCGGGGCAAAGAAGTCTTGTGGATTCCCGGACTGATCCGATCCGCCCACGATCCGCTGGACGGGCCGGGGAAGCTGGTGGAGCTGGAGTGGAGGTCAAAATGGACGCTGACTTGATGAAATATGTGGACCGGATCCTGATCTCTCAGGAGGAGATTGCCCAAAAGGTCAGGGAGATGGGCCGACAGATCACGGAAGATTACAAAGAAGATGGGGCGGATTTGCTCTTGGTCTGCACCCTAAAAGGTGGCGTCGTTTTTATGGCGGATATCATGAAGGAGATCGACCTGGATGTGGAGATCGACTTTATGGCGGTTTCCAGCTACGGCGCTCAGACCGTTTCTTCAGGCGATGTCCGGATCCTCAAGGATATTCAGGATCCTTTTATGGGCAAGAATCTTTTGATCATCGAGGATATCATCGACACCGGCTACACCCTGGCCTATCTGACCAAAAACTTTAAGGACCGGGGCGCCAAGTCCGTGAAGGTCGCGGCGCTGCTCAATAAAGAGGGAGGCC
Organism: uncultured Tissierellia bacterium; assembly: GCA_902489145.1. Lineage (GTDB taxonomy): Bacteria > Bacillota > Clostridia > Tissierellales > Peptoniphilaceae > Kallipyga. The sequence continues at coordinate 18,464 of CABTYV010000008.1, forward strand.
GGGCCAATGATTTTCATGCCGACTATGTTGGCTTTGAAATCCCCAACGAATATGTGATTGGCTATGGGATGGACTTTAATCAAAAGCTTCGGAATCTTCCCTTTGTGGCGGTCTTAAAGGAGCGTTATTACAAGTAGGGTTGAAGGAGGATGGAGCGGATCCTAAGAATCAGCGAAGGAGTATAGAGTAGGGATGTATAACCAAAAAAACAGAAACTGGCGCTTGATGCTGGGTTACCTGGTGCCGATTGTGATCATCGTCGCCTTTTTCGGCTTTCAAGGGCTTCAAATGAATGAAAAAAAGCCTATGACCCATGGTCAGGTGATCGAACAATTTGAAAAAAAGCAAGTCAAAAGTGCCGTCTATCAAGGAGATAAGCTGCGGGGCGTATTAAAGGGGAATCAGGGAGTCAATTTTGAGGTCGTGATTCCGAACGACTATTTTCCCCAATTTTACGATCAATATTTAAAAGCGCAGGTAGAAAATAAAGAGCTGCAGATGGTCTTTGAAGAGGCACCACAGCCGAATATTTGGCTGAGTATGCTGCCGGATTTGCTGTTCATGGGGATCATGCTTTTTCTCCTCTATTCCTTTTTTAAACGCACCCAAGCCTCCCAGGGCGGGATGGCCAACTTCGGCAAGTCCAATGTCCGTCTCCATGAGGATCATGGCAAGAAAATCACCTTCCAGGATGTAGCAGGGCTCAAGGAAGAAAAAGAAGAGCTGGGCGAGGTGGTCGATTTTCTGAAAAATCCCCAGAAATACCATGGCCTGGGCGCCCGCATCCCAAAAGGCATTTTAATGGTGGGCCCTCCGGGCACCGGCAAGACCTACCTTTCCAAGGCAGTCGCGGGCGAAGCAGCGGTGCCCTTCTTCTCGATCTCGGGTTCGGATTTTGTTGAGATGTTCGTAGGCGTGGGCGCCTCCCGCGTGCGTGATCTTTTTAAAGAAGCCAAAAAAAATGCACCCTGTATCGTTTTTGTAGATGAGATTGATGCGGTGGGCCGTCGCAGAGGAGCCGGCCTGGGCGGGGGAAACGACGAAAGAGAGCAAACCCTGAATCAGCTCTTAGTCGAAATGGACGGCTTTAACGAACACGAAGGGATCATCATCATGGCGGCCACCAACCGCCCGGATATCCTTGATCCGGCCCTGCTTCGCCCGGGCCGCTTTGACCGGCAGGTGATGGTGGGGATGCCTGATAGCCAGGAAAGAGAGGAAATTCTCAAGGTTCACCTGCGCAACAAGCATGTCGGCGCGGACGTACGCCTTTCGGATCTGGCCAAACAGACGGCAGGCTTTACCCCGGCGGACTTGGAAAACCTGGCCAATGAAGCCGCCTTGCTCACTGCCCGTCACAACGAAAAGGAAATTGACATGGCCACCTTTGAAGAGGCGGTCATCAAGGTTCAGGCAGGTCCGGAAAAGAAATCCCGCAAGGTCATTGAAAAAGAGCGGATTCTGACCGCCTATCATGAAGCGGGCCATGCGGTGGTGACCCGCGCCCTCCCAGATCTGGATGAGGTCAATATGATTACCATCGTACCTCGTGGGATGGCTGGCGGCTTCACCGCCTTCCTGCCGGAGGATGACCGGATGTTCCTTTCTTTCAAGATGATGCAGGGCGAGTTGATTTCCTTCCTTGGCGGCCGGGCCGCAGAGGCACTTTTCCTGGATGATATTTCGACCGGCGCCTCGAATGATATCGAGCGTGCCACGGCGATGGCTCGGGCCATGGTCGTCCGCTACGGCATGAGCCCCACCCTAGGCCCCGTTTCTTATGAGTCGGACAATGACAATGTCTTCCTGGGCAATGAATTGGGTCATATGAAAAACTATTCGGATGATACCGCCAAAACTATCGACGAAGAGGTCCGCAAGCTCATGTCTGGGGCTTACGACCAGGCCAAGGCGATTCTGAACAAAAATCGGAGCATGATGGAGCAGCTGGCCCAGCTTTTGCTAGAAAAAGAAACAGTACGCAAGGACGAATTTGAACAGTTGTTCCAGACCTACGGTCAGACGGCGCAAGCAGGGAAGGAAGGGACAGTATGAAGGAAGCAGGTTCTCAACAGCAGGTCCGATCAGCATGGGGCGGAAAAGCCGCCGGAGGTGGATTTTTAGGGCTCTCCTTCATTTCTCTGATCTACGGTGCCTTGCTCCTTTATTTCCTTTACCAGCTGGTTTCAGCCTGGCAAAAGAAGAAAAAGCTGGAAGGCCCCCTAACGAAATATCCAAGAAAGCTTTCCATGCCCAACCTGCTCATTTGCCTCCTGATTGCGGTGTTGGGGGTCGTATCCATGGTGGGCGGGCAGTACCTTGACGGGCTCATCATGATCCTGCTCTCGGCAAGCTTTCTCGCTTTTATGTCTGCACCGGTTTATCTGGCCACCAATGGCTTGCTGTCCAATAATCTATTTTTCTCCTGGGCGGAAATTCGGAAGTGGGCCTGGGATACCAAGCGCGGCGATTTGATCATTTTGACCAAAGAACGCGGAAAGAACGAAAAAAGCAACGCCATCCATATTGGGACCGATCGGATGGAGGAGATCAATCAGAAGATTCGCGAATTAAAGCTTGGAAAAAAGTAGGGGGGGAACATGTCAAAGTTCATTTTCGTCACAGGCGGGGTGGTATCCGGCATTGGAAAGGGGATCTCCGCGGCATCGGTGGGAAGGCTCTTGAAGGATAATGGCTATTCTGTCTTCATGCAGAAGTTTGACCCCTATCTGAATGTCGATCCGGGCACCATGTCCCCCTATCAGCATGGAGAGGTCTTTGTCACCAAGGATGGCGGGGAAACGGACCTGGACCTGGGCCATTACGAACGCTTTATCGATGAAGAATTGACCAAAAATTCCTCCATTACCTCCGGGCGCATCTATTCGGCCGTCATCCATAAGGAACGGGCGGGCGACTACGAGGGCAAAACCGTCCAGGTCATTCCCCATGTAACCGATGAAATCAAAGCCAAGGTGTATAAAGTGGCAGAAGAGACGGGGGCAGACTTTATTATTACGGAGATCGGTGGGACGGTCGGCGACATCGAGTCGCAGCCCTTTATCGAGGCGATCCGCCAGATCCACTCCCTCCAGCCGGAGGATGTGATGTTCATCCATACGGTGCTGATTCCGACGATTCCGGGTACCAACGAATTAAAAACAAAGCCGGCACAGCATTCCTTTAAGGAGCTGATGTCCTATGGGATCAAGCCGGATGTTTTTGTGCTTCGGGCCGGCGAGCCCATCACGGAGGAGGTTTTTAACAAGATCTCCCTCTTCTGTGATCTGCCCAGGGAAGCCATTGTTGAATCCAAGAATGTGGAATTGATCTATGAGGTGCCGCTGGTCTTCCACCAGCAGGGCCTGGACCGCTATATTTTAAACCACTTCCAGCTCCCCGCCAAAGCCAATCGGATCGAGGACTGGCGGGCCATGTGCCGGAAGTTCAAGTCGGCCGATCAGGAGCTCCATATTGGCTTGGTGGGCAAGTACACCAAGCTGCGGGATGCTTATCTTTCCGTCTATGAGGCCCTGACCGATGCGGGTTATAACCTGGGCGCCAAGGTGAGCGTGGATTATATTGATTCCGAGCGGCTCAGCCGGGATGCGATGGATTCCATCCTGCGTGATTTGGATGGGATCGTGATTCCGGGTGGCTTCGGCAACCGGGGGATCGAGGGGATGATTAACGCCATTGAATATGCCCGCCAGCATAATAAGCCCTTCCTGGGCATTTGTTTAGGCATGCAGCTCTGTGTGATTGAGGCAGCCCGCAATGAGCTGGGTGAAAAAGCGGCCTCCTCCACCGAGTTCGATCCAAAAACACCGGCCCCCTTCTTACACCTCCTGCCCGATCAGGATGAAAAAGGTGATTTGGGCGGAACCCTCCGCCTGGGCAACCAGGACTGCCATGTGCGGGAGAACAGTCTTGCCTATCGCCTTTATGGCCATTCGGATATTGTGGAACGCCACCGCCACCGCTATGAGGTGAACAGCAAATATGTAGAACGTCTGGAGACGGAAAGTGGTCTGCGTTTCTCCGGGATCAAGCTTTCTCGAAATCTGATGGAAATCGTAGAAAGACCAGACCTGGATTATTTTATCGCCTGCCAATTCCATCCGGAATTTCGCTCCCGGCCCAATGCGCCTCATCCACTCTTTACCGGCCTCATCCGTGCCGCTATGACGATGCACTACGGAAAATCAGAGGAAGAGATATGAAACAAAGAAACCTTGGCCACCTAACCGACGTCCCAGGCTTCCTCTTGGGCCACGCCCAAGAGGAAGCCTGGGGTACCGGTGTCAGCGTGATCCTAGCCCCAGCGGGCAGTATCGGGGGCGTTGATGTGCGCGGTGGGGCGCCGGGTACCAGGGAGACGGATCTGCTTCGCCCTGAAAATGCGGTATCGCAGGTGGACGCCGTCGTCCTTTCGGGCGGATCTGCCTTTGGTCTGGAGGCAGCCTGCGGGGTCATGAAGGGCCTTCGTGCGGCAGGCAGGGGGCTGGAGACGGGCTATGGTCGGGTGCCCATCGTCTCCTCTGCCGTCCTGTATGATTTGGGCGTGGGCGAATCCGGCCGCTGGCCTACGATGGAGATGGGCCTTCAGGCGTTAAAGGATGCCAGCGATTCAGCCCCTGCCCAGGGCAATGTAGGCGCAGGCCTGGGCTGCACCGTGGGCAAGCTCTTCGGCATGGCGCAAGCCATGAAGTCCGGCCTGGGTCAGGCGAGCTTACAGAGCGGAGATGTAGTCGTCTCTTGTGTGGTGGCGGTCAATGCGGTGGGGGATGTCATGGACCCCACGAAGCCGGGGACGCACCTGGCTGGCTTACTGGATGATCAGGGAAGACGGGCCAGCAGCTGGAAGGCGTTTTGCCAGCAAGGGGGAAATCAGCCTTCTCTTTTGGGTAAAAATACGACCATCGCCTGTCTGGCGACCAATGCGCGCCTGGATAAGGCAGGTACCACGAAGGTTTGCCAAATGGGGCAAGACGGCCTGGCCCGGGCCATTGTTCCGGTACACACGCTTTTTGACGGCGATAGCCTTTTCTGTCTGGCCTCTGGTCAGGTAGAAGCGGAACCCAACCTAGTGGGTATCCTGGGGGCAGCAGTCGTTCAAGAAGCCATCTACAACGCGATCTTATTCGCTGAACCAGCCTACGGCCTGATGTCCTATCAGAGTCTGTAGACCGAACAGGACCGGCATCCAGTGGAGCCGGATCGGAGGAAAACATGCAAGAAAATCATCGTCCTTTTTTTTCAGCTAAAAACATTGCCACCCTTGGTGTTCTCATTGGCATCATGCTTTTGATTGACATTACCCATTTGGGCTACTTTGCTTTCGGTGTCATTTCAGTCACCTCCATGCATATCCCGGTTTTGATCGGGGCCTTTATCGGTGGATGGCGCTATGGTGGCATCCTGGGGCTGGCCTTTGGCCTCACCTCCTTTTTCCGTGCCCTCCAGGGCGGAGAAGGGCTGATGACCCCCTTCTTCATGAATCCTCTGGTTTCGATCCTGCCCCGCCTCCTCTTTGGTTTACTCGCCGGCTACCTGGCGGATGTGCTTCGGGGAAAAAACCCCTTTTTGCATTATGCTCTGCCCGCGGTTTTGACCACCATGGCTCATACGACGCTGGTGATGGGCAGCATTTATATTATTTATGGTCAGCAGCTGAGTCAGATGGTGGGCAAGTCCATGGCAGCGGTTCGCTCTATGATCCTTTTGGTCTTTGCTACCAATGGCCTCCCGGAGGCTGTTTTTGCAGCCCTGATCACCACGCCCGTGTTAGCGGCGCTGGATCATAAAAAGCGAGCGGGCCAATAAACGAAAAGGAAGGAGGCCGCAAGGCCTCCTTCTTATCTCTTTCTACAGGATAGGATGGAAAACATGGAAAAGAATCAGAAGAACTATGCAGCAGGCTCTCGCCTTCTGGCTTTCGATGTCGGAAACACCAACATCACCGTGGGGATTTTTTTAGGAAAGACGATTGAACACCAGTGGCGGTTGCAGTGCAACACCAATAAGACCTCGGATGAGTATGGGATTGAAATGGAACAGATCCTTTCCCATTGGGGCTACGATTCCAGCTGTATTCAGGATATCATCATGGGCTCCGTTGTTCCGGTTATGAACCACCGCATCTCTTCCATGTCCCGTCGCTTCCTGCATAAGGAACCATACATTGTGGGCGAGGGGACCAAGACGGGCATGCCCATTCGGATGGAGTCGCCCAAGGACGTTGGGGCAGACCGGATTATCAATGGGGTAGCAGGGTTTGAACAGTATGGGGGCCCCTTAATTATTGTTGATATTGGGACCGCCATCACCCATGATGTCATTTCCTCGAGTGGGGCTTATCTGGGGGGGACCATTGCGCCTGGCATCCAGATCGCCAGCGAGGGCTTAACCACGAAGACCGCCAAGCTGCCTAAGGTGGAGCTGTCGCTTTTGGACCATGCTATCGGTCGCAATACAATCGAGGCCATGCAGGTGGGCATTGTCCAGGGCTATATCGGCCTGGTGGACCATTTGACAGAAATTCTGCTTGCTGAAATTCATGAAAAAGAAGGGGCAGAGCAGGAGGTGAAGGTGATTGCAACCGGGGGCTTCTCCAGCCTCCTCTCCTCCAACTCCCGCTACACGCAGATCATTGACCGGGATTTGACCCTACAGGGGCTTCGCATCATCTACGAACGCACTATGAAAGCCAGAATCCATGACCGCTAAGCGCGCAACGCTTTCGGCTGCTCCCTTCCCCATGATTGGCCTGGCGCCCCTGGCGGGGGTATCAGACCAGGCCTTTCGCCGCCTATGCTTCCGTTTTGGGGCGGATTTCGCCGTGACGGAGATGGTTTCTGCCAAGGGGCTATATTATCATAGCGAAAAAACGAAGGATTTGATGGCGCTCCATCCAGAGGAGGGGCCGGTCTATCTCCAGCTCTTTGGTCACGAGCCGGAGATTTTTCGCACGGTGATCCGGGAGCAGCTTCGGGGCCAGTACGACTTTGTAGGCCTGGACCTAAACATGGGCTGTCCAGCCCATAAAATCATCAAAAATGGGGATGGAGCGGCCTTGATGCGGACGCCCCTCCTGGCGGGTCAGGTGATATCTGCCATGGTCGAGGCCTCAGATCGACCCGTTTCGGTAAAGATGCGCCTGGGCTGGGACCAGGACCACCAAAATTATCTGGAAATAGGTCGAATCGCGCAGGAAAGCGGCGCCAGTTTGATCACCTTACATGGAAGGACCAGAGAGGCTCAGTATAGCGGCGAGGCCGATTGGACGGCTATTCAGGCGCTCAAGGAAAGCTTGTCCATTCCGGTGATTGGCAACGGAGATGTAAAAACCCCCGAGACGGCCCTGCAAAGGATCCGTCAAACGGGGGTCGATGGCATTGCGCTGGGGCGGGGGGCCATGGGCCATCCCTTTCTTTTTCAGCAAATCAAGGACTACGAGAAGCAAGGGCGCTATGAACCGGTCTCGAGGCCCCTTTTGATTCAAAGCCTTCAGACCCATTACCAGTGGGAGGAAGAGCTCAGGGGGCCGCATCAGGCGCTTTTGGCGATGCGCAAGCATCTGGCTTCTTATCTTTCTGGCTTTCCTGGTGTAGCCGACCTGCGCCATAAGCTCATGCTCGCCCAGGACCAGGAGGGCGTATTTCGCCTCCTCGATCAGTGGTTGTCCTGCGGAAAGGTAAGCTGAAAGCTGGTCCCCAGCCCTTCGCGGGAGGAGACATAGATTTCCCCGCCGAGCTGGTGGACCAAATTTTTGCTGATGGAGAGGCCCAGGCCGGACCCGCCAAGCTTTCGGTTTCTGGAAGAATCCACCCGGTAAAAGCGGTCGAAGATATGGGGTAGGGCTTTTTTGCTGATGCCTACGCCATTATCAGAAACGGTTACGATGATCCCTTTTTTTCCCTGGCTCAGGTTTAGGCGGATGGTGCCGCCGGGCTCGATGGCCTTCACGGCATTGGACAGGAGGTTGGTCAAGATCTGCCGGTAGAGCTTAGGATCAGTCTCCAGGTTTAAGGCTGGCTCCAGCGTACGCAGGAGTTGGCCTTTTTTTTGAGCCACGGCGCCTTCAAAAGAAGCTGCAATCTCCTCGCTCAGCTGGGTCAGGTTGACGGGTTGGATATGAAAATGATTGACCTGGGCCGCATCGTCAAAGGACTCCTTCAGCCCTTCGACGATCGCTGTAAGCTGATGAATGTTTGCCTCCAGGTGTTCGGCCACCTCATCGTCAAAGGTCAATAGCCCGTCGCGGAGGGCCTCGAGCTCCAGGGACAGGTTGGTTAAGGGGGTTCTCAGCTCATGAGAGATATCCTGGGCATAGTCCAGACGAAGCTGGTCCTGGACCTCTAGGCTATGGGCGAGGTAAGCCAGGTTGGCGGAGAGGGTTTGAATCTCCCGGACCTTGGAGGGAACGGGCGTGATCCGGTAGTCATTGCGCGCCAGGCGAGCCGTCTGTGCACTCAGCTCTTCGATCGGCTCCGTGACTCGCCTGGAGACCGATCGGGCCAGGAGAAAGGACGCTATCACAAAAAGGCTGGCGACCAGGGCCAGAGAACCCAGGGCCCCCTTTTGAAAATTTTCTCTTAGTTGTCTGTATTCGGGGTTATTCAGATCATGGGTGACCAAAAGGGATCCCAATTCCTTCTGTTTGGCATCGACCAGAAGGTAGGAATTGACCTCCAGCTTTTGATCCGAATGCTTGGTTAGGCCCTCGTAGCGCGCCTGGATGCGAGAATCCTGATCCAAGACCACAATATTAATGTTGGAATACCTGGCATAGGCCTGAAGCTGGGTTTGCCAGCCTTCCTCCCGAAAGGAAAAGCCCGTTTGACGGGCCATGTAGGAAATATCAGATACGATCCGCGAAATACGATCTCCCTCCAGGCGGATGAGGAGATGATCAAAGGACTCCGTAAAAGAATAGACGAGGATGCCCGCAATAAAGAGCACCCCGCTGAAGAGCAGGGCTAAAAATTGCAGGGCCAGCTTGCTTCGAAAACGCATTATTTTCCGTCCGGTCCGCCCGCTCGGTAACCCACGCCATAGACGGTTTGAATATAGGTCGGGGTTTTGGGCTGGTCCTCAATTTTCTGGCGGATATTTTTTATATGCGTATCAATGGCCCGGTCGTAGGCCTCATAATCCATGCCAAAGGTAACCTCAATAATTTCATCGCGTGTGAAGATCTTATTGGGGTGGGCCAGGAGCGTCTGGAGAATCAAAAATTCATTTTTGGTCAGGTGAAGCTCTTCCTCGTCCTTAAAGGTGCGCATCGCATCTAGATCCAGGCGGATCCGGCCGTCCTTGCTCATCAAAGCGTTAGCCTGCTTGTCCGCCGCTTTATCACTCCGCCGCAGGATCGCCTTCACCCGCTCTACCAGCTCGCGTGCGGAAAAAGGCTTGGTCAGATAATCATCGGCCCCTTCGCGGAGATTGCCAATCCGGTGGTTGACATCCGTTTTCGCCGAGACAATGATCACGGGGCAGGAGGAGCTGCGGCGCACCTCCTTGAGCAGCTCCTCTCCGCTTAAGCCCGGTAGCATTAAATCCAGTACGATCAAATCCGGCTGCTGGGACTCAAATAAATGCAGTCCACTCGGACCGTCCATGGCCGTCAGGACTTCAAAACCGGCCTTTTCTAAATAGGCCCGTTCAATATTCAGAATACTGGCTTCATCTTCACAGATTAGAATTTTAGTCATGACTTTCCTTTCCGATCCTGGTCCGTCATTTTCATCGACTGACCTAATTGAGGGTAGGCTCTTCTTCCTCTATGTGCTCTGACTCCTCTGGCAGGAGCGCTGTTGATTCGCTTGAAGCTGGCTCTACCGGGCCAAGATTTGAATAGCGGGTGGGCAATTCCATGATCCAATCCTCCGGCAAAATCCCTTTGAATTTCGCAGGATCATAGGGGATCACCCGTTTGGTAAAGACTTCATATGTTTTCACCTCATCTGGCGTGTTGGATCCAGCTAGCAAATGGTTACGGCTGTCCACCAGGGCGGAGACATGCATTTGACATACATCCTTTGGTTCGGTTTCAGTGGAGACCAGGAAATTTTGGATGGGATGGAGGGCATCATATCGGCTGTACTTGGAAGGCCGCATTCCAGACGCAGTACAGAGGGGAACCTCATAGAGCCCTTCTGGTCGGTCGAATTTGGCCGCTTTTTTGCCTTCCATAATCAGCTTTAGCACCCGTCCATTGAGGGAGACGGCTGTGGCAGAGGTCCCCGCCATGGAGACCTGGGCATTGTCCACTCCAACCCAACAGGCGGTGGTGTAGTAGGGGTTGGTCATGATGGACCAGAAATCCTTCTTATCATTGGTCGTCCCCGTTTTGCCCGCTTGCTCAATATTGGGGATGCTGGAGGAGCGAGCTACCCAATTTTGAGCCGCTGTTGCCACTAGCATATCCAGGAGCTGGTAATTTTTCTGGGGGTTGAGGACCCTGGTCTTGGGGTGGGTGTTGTCAAAATAGACCTTGCCGGTATTGTCTTCGATCCTGGCAATGCACAGGGCCGGCACCCGTTCTCCACCGTTGCCGATGGCCTGATAGGCATTGGCCATTTCCAGCGTCGTTAGTCCTCTGGTCATGGAGCCAACGGCCAAAGACAGGTTTTCATCATTGATGCCATTGTTGGATTCTTCTTTGGTAATGAAATGATCCCGCTCCGGGTGGGCCTTGTTGATAATGCCAAAACGAGTCAGCATCTCTTTTGCCGGGCCCAGACCGACTTTTTCCAGCCACTTGACCGCTACGGTGTTGACGGATTGGACCAGTCCCTCGCGCATGGTCATAAGCCCCTTGTAACGGCCGTTGTTGTTGGAAGGCCAGGGCTGATCATCCAGCATGCTGTAGGGCGTGTCATCCATCACGGATCCCTGGCAGAAGCCCTGGTCAATGGCCGTTGCGTATTCCGCAATAGGCTTGATGGAGGAGCCTGGCAGGCGGGGGAAGGAGGCGGCTCGGTTTAAGAAGTGACGACCATCATTTTCCCGGCCGCCAATGGAAGCCAGGATGTCGCCGGTTTTGGTATCAAGCACGGTCACTGCCAGCTGGGGCTGCTTAACGCCGACCTCATCGCGGGTGTAGAGGGCCGGGTTCAAAAGTAGACGCCCGTCCTTGCCCTGTTCATAGAGCTTGACATCCGAATTTTTAAAATAATCGCCTGCGAGGACGATATTGCCCTTCTCGTCCTTGCCCAAATAATCGGCCGAAATGGAGATCGACCCCATCTGATGGGTCCGAAGGACGCCCTGCTCATCGGTGGTAAAGTAGTTGGTTATCGATAGATTGTCCCCATAGCGACGGATCCGGCCCGGCTGAATGGTGAGGGATTGGTCCTTACCGATCTGGTAGGTCCCCTTGGGCAGGATGACGCGGTTGTTCTGATCTAGCAGATTATTTTTCTTATAATAGATGATCTGCTTTGCCTGGTTTACGATATTGCCTGACTTGTCATAATGGATATCCAAACGGATTTTTTCATGGCCCTGGCCGATGGTTTCATTGAAGGCAGTGGTGACCTTCGCCATGGAATCCTGCAATTTTTGCTGCATCTCCAAATCGATGGTGGTGGTAATGATCAGGCCGCCGTAATAAAGCTTGTTCGTGGCCTCTTTTTTTGAAATGCCGAGGCTATCCATCAGCAAGGTCAGAGCCTGTTTTTTGACCAGGTCTGTAATATAGGTGGAGGTAGAATCCGCTTGCTTACTAGGTGGCTTGATGGTGGAGGCGACATCAATCGATAAGGCATCGTCATGCTCCTTCCGGGTGATGTAGCCATTGGCCAGCATCTGGTTCAGGACGTAGCGGGCGCGTTCATAGGCGGGGGGATTGTATACGCACACGTATCGTTCCCCATTGATGGTGGTCTCGCCGAGGACGCGCTGGTCGGTCACCTTGGAAGGCCGGAAGGTGGAATAGAGGGAGTAGTGGGAGGGCGCAGGAATAATGGAGGCGATGGCGGCCGCCTGGGGCAGAGTCAGATCCTTGGCTGGCTTCGAGAAATAAATCTGAGCGGCCGCCTCAATGCCATAGGCTTGCTGGCCAAAAAAGATACGGTTGAGATAGCCCTCCATGATCTTTTCCTTGGCCGCCTTCTCGCCCAGTTTGGCAGTGAGCCCTTCCTCCATCTGAAGCGCCAGATACATTTCCTGGATCTTCCGAGTCCAGTTCACATCGTAGTTGAGATAGACATTGCGGGCCAGCTGCATGGTAATCGTCGAGGCTCCGCGCAATTGGCCGCTGGTCACGAGGTCCTTCATGGCCGTTATTACGCCTATGAGATCGACGCCCTTGTGATGCCAAAAGCGCTTGTCTTCGGCCGAAACAAAGGCATTGACCACATAGGACGGGATATTTTTGATGGGCACGATCTTACGGAACTCCGCAGTCTCCAGCTGTTTGACCAGGTGGCCCTTCTGATCCACAATCTTGGAAGATTCACTTAGACCCGAGAGGAGGGCTTGAGAATCAACCTTGGGCGCCTCGGAAGCAATCAAAAGCATAGCGCCCGCCAAATAGCCGCCTAAAAGGCCCAGAATAATTAAAAAAGAAACAAAAAAGATCCCGAGCAAATGACCGATCGTTTTGCTAATGGAATTTTTCATGCAAGCCTCCATGTAACAGATTCATCCGGTTTTCGCCTTCGGTTTGCGATGAAAAACCGGACTGGTATAGAATAACTTATTTTATCATATATCGAAGGGAGAAGAGAAGCAGCCCCTCCTCCAAGTATGGCCTTATCCTCATTTATTATATGTGCATTCTATGAAGCCTCTGAGTGAGTCGAGAAAAAATATGGTACAATAAAGCGATTGTCTAAAAAATGGGCCGGAGGGCCCGGGACCGTAGAAAGGAGGGGCTGGATGGAGGATGCTATTTTAATATTTGTCTTTCAGGGGGAAGCGGAAGCGGAAAAGGAAAAAAGAATTGCAGAGCTTCGGGAAATTGCCCACTCCGCCGGCGCTCGGGTTCGAGCCGTCCTTGCGCAGGAGCGGAGCGCACCATCACCTGCAACCTTGATCGGCAAAGGAAAACTCCAAGAGGTCAAGGACCTGGTGACGGCGGAAGAAATCAGCCTGGTCATTTTCGAAGCCTCTCTTACGGGCGCACAGCGCAAGCACCTCTCAGAAGCGTTGGATTGTAAGCTCCTGGACCGGGTGGATCTGATTTTGGATCTTTTTGCCCATCGAGCCCAGAGTAAAAAGTCGAAGCTGGAGGTCCACCTGGCCCAGCTGGAGTATCGCCTGCCTCGCCTGCGCGGGTACGGGACCGCTTTATCCCGGACGGGCGGCGGCATTGGGACCAGGGGCCCAGGTGAACAAAAGCTTGAAAGCGATCGGCGTACGATCGAAAGACAGATTACTGCCATTAAAAGGAAGCTTGCGCTCTTTTCCGGTCAGGAAGCGGTGGCAGGCAAGAGAAAAAGAGCATCGGCCCTGCCCCTCGTCGTGATGACGGGCTACACCAATGTGGGAAAGTCCACGCTGATGAATCGACTTTTAGAAGCTTATGGCCAGGATATTTCGCAGGAAAAGCAGGTTTATGCGGATGACCGCCTTTTTGCCACCCTGGAAACCGCAACGCGACGGATTCAAAAGCCGGGGGAAGCCCCCTTTCTTTTGGTCGATACCGTTGGCTTTATTCATGATCTTCCTGAAAAGCTTAAGCGATCCTTTGAGTCGACCCTGGAAGAGGTGATGGGCGCTGATTTGCTGCTCCTTTTGCTCGATGGGGCCAATCCTTCCTATGAAACAGATCTCCATGTGGTCGAAAAGACCCTTCGATCGCTGGGCAATACAGCACCGATCCTCTATGTGATGAATAAAATGGACCAGAATCAGCCCGCTCTGGTAACGCCGAAGGAGCTCACCTGCTCGCTCTCCGCACAAACGGGCGCGGGAGTTGATCAGCTCATGGATCAAATTCTGGAAAACTTGTTTGGCCCCTCAGTTTCCTGCCTTCTTTCCTTTCCCTATGAAAAAAGAGGCGTGGTCCAATCGCTTCAAACCGCAGGCCGGGTCAAAAAGGAGTGGGCGGATTCCCAGGGGATGCGCTGGCTCATTGAGGCGCGGGAAAATCAGATCCGCCGATTTTTAGCGCAAAATCCGGAGATCACGCGAGGTCAGCCTCCGCCGGAGGAGGATATCCATGGCGTATAAGTCGCTGCAGGCTTTTGGAGAAAGCGTCTTTCTCGAAAAAAAATCCCGCTTTATAGGCAGCGCCCTTCCCGTGGAAAAGGAAGAGGAGGCATTGGCCTTTCTCGAGCGGATTCGAAAAGAACAGCCTCAGGCCACCCATCACTGCTATTGCTATCTGATCGGCGCTTCTGCCCAGGTAACGCGCTTTTCGGACGATGGGGAGCCGTCTGGTACGGCAGGCTTGCCCATGCTGGAGGTCTGCCTGCAAAAGGAGCTTACCAACCTTTGCTGTGTGGTGAGTCGCTATTTTGGTGGGATCAAGCTGGGGGCGGCCGGCCTGGTGCGCGCCTACCGAAGGAGCGTACGAGAGAGCTTGGATCAAGCCCGACTTGTCCGCTATATTCCCTGGCAGAAGGTCCAATTTTCCTTGGCCTATGAACATCTGGGCAAGCTGGATTATCAGCGTATGGGGCGAGCTGTGGAGGAAGTTGAACGCGTGTTCACTGATTGCGTTACCCTCGTCTGGTGGCTGCCGGAGGAGGAGGTGATCCGCTGGCACCAGGAGCTAAGTGCGTTAAGTGCAGGTCAATTGACCTGGCAGGAGGGCCCCTGCTGCTTTCGCCCCGAGCCTGCCCAATGGGAGCGAACAGACGAAAGAGCAGAATAAGCGGACTCCTGCCAGATGATAGATGGCATGATTATGATTAGAAAGAAGGAAATTGATGTCAGGGCACAATAAATGGAGCAAGGTTAAAAATGTGAAAGGCAAGGAAGATGCCAAAAGAGCGAAAATCTTTACCAAAATGAGTCGGGCCATCATGGTGGCGGCCCGGGAGGGGGGCGCTGATCCGGATTATAACGGGAACCTGGCCTCCGTTATCGAAAAGGCAAAAGCGGAAAATATGCCCAATGAAAATATTGAGCGGGCTTTAAAAAAAGCGACCGGCGAGCTAGGCAATAGCGAATTTACCAGCATGGTCTACGAGGGCTATGCCCCGGAAGGGGTGGCTGTGGTGTTGGAGGTTTTGACCGATAATAAAAACCGGACAGCCAGTGACGTTCGTTATATTTTCGATAAAAATGGGGGCAACCTGGGGACCTCCGGTTCAGTGACCTTTCAGTTTGATCACAAGGGCCTTCTGGTGACGCCCCGGGCTGGTCAGGACGAGGAAGCGGTGATGATGGATGCCCTGGATGCGGGCGCAGAGGATGTCAAAAGCGAGGAAGAGGTCTTTTTGATCACAACGGAGATTAAAGACTTTATGGCCGTCCACAATGCCTTGCAGGAAAAGGGCTACACCTTCAGCTCCGCCCAGATCGCCTATTTGCCCAAAAATGAGGTCGAGGTGGAGGACCCTGAGGCCAGACTGAAGATTGAGAAGCTCTTGGATGCGTTGGAGGACAATGATGATGTGCAGGATGTCTACTCCAACTATGCAGGCTAATGCAGGAGGACCTTTATGCAGTATACAGGGGATGGGGTAGCGATTACGCTCTTCGGTCTGGAAATCCGCTGGTATGCGGTTTTTATTGTGACCGGCATGATGCTGGCACTCTATCTGTTAAGCCGGCAGATGAAAAGACGTCATATTGATCCCGACCTGGCTTATGATATCGCCCTGTGGGTCCTGCCCTTTGGCATCATCGGGGCCCGGCTTTGGTATGTGCTTTTCGAGTCGGCCCGATTTCCGACCTTCTGGTCGGTGATCAACCTGAGAAGTGGTGGTCTGGCCATCCAGGGCGGGATCATGGCCGGCCTTCTGGTGGCCCTGGTCTGGTCGAAGAAAAAGCATTTTTCCCTTTTCCGACTCACCGATATGATTGTACCGGGCCTGGCCCTGGCCCAGGGGATTGGCCGCTGGGGCAACTTTACTAACAATGAAGCACATGGGGGCCTGACCGACCTGCCCTGGGGCCTGTGGATTGACGGCCAGCGCTATCATCCCACCTTTCTCTACGAATCGGTTGGGGATATTCTGCTCTGTCTCTTTCTTTTCTGGGCCCTCCGCCGCCTGGTCAAACGGGACGGACAGGCGACGGCCCTGTACTTTATTGGCTATGGCCTCTTGCGCTTCTTCGTGGAGGGCTTGCGCACCGACTCCCTCTACTGGGGCCCGATCCGGGTGGCGCAAGCGCTATCCTTGATCGGGATTGTGGTGGGGATAGTGGCTTTGCTCTTTTTCCAAAAGCAGGCACCCAATGCCCATCTGTTGGGGAAAAAACCAGCGGATCCCAAAGAAGTGGCGCGGGCAGAGGGAGACCTTTGGCAGGAGCGGAAGGCCTAAGCTTTGGAGGAGACCGCCTGAAGCCTCCATTTTTTTCCATTTCATAAAAATGAAAGTGCTTTCTAATCACAAGACTAGATAAGCTGAGGATAGAATAGGATCAAATTCAGTCAGTAAGCGGTTAAGCCTAGGAGTGCACCCCTTGGGGTGCGCTCCTTTTTTTATGCAAAAACTCCTTTTTTTTTCGTGTTTTTACCCTTGTAATTTGGGCTATGATCAACTAAAATGGTTTTAACATAGGAAAAAGGGAAAAAATTGGAAAAAATTGGAGCAAGCAAAATGTTTATCGGTGAATACCATCACAATGTGGACAAAAATAACCGCATTTCCATGCCGGTGCGTTTTCGCGACCAATTGACTCAGCCCTTTTACATCACTCGAGGGATGGAGAAAAGTCTTTTCATCTACGACCGAGAAGAGTGGCAGCGCCTGGATGAAAAGATTCGTAAGCTTCGTTTGACGGCCAAGGCTGCGCGTGGTTTCTCCCGTTTATTCTATGCGGGCGCCATGGAGATTTCACTGGATAAGCAGGGTCGCTTTGTGATTCCGCCTCATTTAAAGGAATATGCCGGCATCAAGGATGAAACGGTTTTCATCGGTGTTTCTGACCGGATTGAACTTTGGGCAGCGGAGAGCTGGTCCTCCTACCTGGCAGAGGATTCTATGAATTATGACGATTTAACAGAGGCGTTGGATGAGGAGCAATGGGATCTCTAGAAGGAGGGGCCATGGCATTTGCACACCAACCGGTCCTGCTTCATGAGACCATCCAAGGACTTCACATTCAGCCGGGTGGACTCTACGTGGACTGTACGGTCGGCGGGGGAGGCCATTCCAAAGAGATATGTAAGGCCATGAACGGCGGAAGGCTCATAGCGATCGATCAAGATCTCGAAGCTTTAGACGCCGCCAAGGTGAATCTGGCCCCCTGGGCTGAGCAAGTACGCTTCGTTCATGACAACTTTAAAAACCTGGACCGGATCCTACAAGAAGCCGGTGCTGAGCGGGTGGATGGGATCCTGATGGACATTGGGGTTTCTTCCTACCAGTTTGATGAGGGAACCAGAGGATTTTCCTACCACCAGGAGGCGCCATTAGATATGCGCATGGACCAGACGGCGCAGGTCCCGACGGCGAGAGACATCATTGCCCGCTATAGCGAACAAGACCTGATTCGTATTTTCCGTACGTATGGGGAGGAACGCTGGGCCAGCCGCATTGCCCAGTTTATTGTGGCCGAGCGGAAGCTGGAACCGATTGAAACCACCCTGGATTTGGTGCGCATCATCAAAAAGGCCATTCCCAAAGCGGCCCGGATGGAGAAGCATCCTGCCCGAAAGGTCTTTCAAGCCCTTCGCATCGAGGTCAACCAGGAGCTGACCCTTTTGGCGGACAGCTTGCAATCCGCCTGTGATCATCTTAAGTGTGGGGGCAGGCTCTGTGTGATCGATTTCCACTCCCTGGAGGACCGGATTGTCAAGCAAAAGTTTATGGAGATGGCCAAGAACTGCATCTGTCCTCCGGAACTGCCCGTTTGCGTTTGTCATCACCGGGCGGAGATTCGACTGATCAACCGAAAACCAATTGAAGCCTCCCCGGAGGAGGCAAAAGAAAACCCGAGGGCCCGATCCGCAAAATTGCGCATCGTAGAAAAATTGGGAGACGAATCATGGGGGAGACTGCACAAAAATTAAATCAGGAGCTACCAAAAAGACATCGCATGGAGATCGTGGAGGAAGGCTTTGAACGCCTGCCCAGAAGGACCCTGCCCAAAGCACCCATTCAAAAGGCTCGGCGGACACCCGTTTCAAGAAAGGCGAAGAAGCCTCAGGTGAAGCCCTACTTATTCACGCTTTGGCAGAAAGGCGTGCTGGCTGCGATGATCCTGGCCTTTGTGGGTTTGCGTCTTGCTACCTTGATCAGTTATAATCAGGTGTCCACCATGCAACAGGACATGAAAAAAAGCCAGCAGGAAGTGATCGCCCTTCAGGCGGAAAGTGACCTGTTGACCATGAAGCTGGCGCCCTATCAGGATCCTGAGCGGATGATGAAGCTGGCTACGGACCGGTTGGGGATGCGCATCCCGAAAGAAGACCGTATTGTGACGCTTTCCAGTCAGGATCACGAGGTTTATAAAAATCTCGGGGAAGGAGCCC
This sequence comes from uncultured Tissierellia bacterium, assembly GCA_902489145.1. Taxonomy (GTDB): domain Bacteria; phylum Bacillota; class Clostridia; order Tissierellales; family Peptoniphilaceae; genus Kallipyga. The sequence goes on from CABTYV010000008.1 coordinate 37,068, forward strand.
AGCTCGCCCGGGACCGGTAGACGGGGATCAGACAGAAAATGGGGAAGCCGCATGGGAAATGAACAATCTAAAAAGCAAAAAAAGCCGCTGATAAGTCAGGATCGGGCCAGGGCATATTTTCTTTTTGTCCTGCTCCTTTTGGTGTCCTTGATTTTTATAGGTCGGCTTTTTTCTTTGCAAATTATTGGCGGGGGCGAATTTCGAGCTGGAGCGTATGCGCAGAGGCGGGCAAAAAAAGAAGACAAAGCGCAGCGGGGCAGTCTTTTTGATCGCTACCAAACGCCCCTGGCGCTGAGCGTCCAGGTTCGTTCCGCCTATCTTTCCACTCGAAACATTCCGAAGGAACGCTACCAGGAGATCAGTGATAGCCTTTCTTATATTTTGGGCATTGAGCCGAGCCGGATCAGGGAATTGCTCCAGTCCAAAAGAGCCTATGTGCGCCTTAAAAATAAGCTATCAGAAGAAGAAATTCAGGCAATTAAAAATTCGGGGATCCGGGAAATCTCGATCGAAAATGAAACAGAGCGCTTCTACCCCAATGGCCCCCTGCTCTCCCAGACGCTGGGCTTTTTAAGTGAGGAGGGCGTGGGTCTTTATGGGGCTGAAAAAAGCTTCGACGCGCTCCTGCGAGGGCATTCCGGCCTTTCCATCTATACCAAGGACTTACGCGGGGGGATCATTCCCACGGAGGCAGGGAAACATTATGAATCCCAAAATGGACAAAATATCCGCCTGACGATTGACCTGGAGGCGCAAAAGATTTTGCAGGAGGAATTGACCAGGTCCTTAGAGAAATATCCTGCGGATTATATTATGGGCGTGATGATGGACCCCAATAACGGGGAGATCCTAGCGATGGAAAGTCTGCCTCATTTTGATCCCAACCAGCCTCGCTTCCCGTCGGATGTCGGTGAACAGCTCAGGTGGGATGCGATGAGTGAAAAGGACAAGCTGGAACGCCTCTACAGTCTTTGGATCAATCCTATAGTCAGCAAGCTCTATGAACCGGGCTCCGTATTTAAGACGATCACGGCGTCGATTGCAGTGGAAAATCGAGCGATGGAGGGGCCACAGGATCGCGTCTTTTGCAAGGGGAAGCTTCAAATTGCCCCCAACACCATCATTTCCTGCCATGGGGGCCAGCAGCACGGCGAAGAGACGCTGGAGGAAGCCTTGGTCAACTCCTGCAATCCGGGCTTTGTGCAGGTGGCCTGGAAGATTGGACCGGAACGCTTTTATTCCTTCTTACAAGCCTTTCTTTTTGGACAAAAATCCGGCGTCGATC
>CABTYV010000009.1 GCA_902489145.1 uncultured Tissierellia bacterium
CAGATCCAGAAGGTGCTTTCGCTTATGAATATCACCGATCCCCTGGAGCTGATGGAGCGCTATCCCTTTGAGCTCAGCGGCGGCTTGTCCCAGCGGGTCTGCATTGCCATGGCCGTTCTTTGCCAGCCGGATATTCTGATTGCAGATGAGCCGACCACTGCGCTGGATGTCACCAGCCAGGCTGAAATTTTAATCCTCTTAAAGCGCATTGCGAAAGAAATGAATAGTGCCATCTTGCTGATCACCCATGACCTGGGGATCGTCGCTGAGTGCGCAGATCGAGTGGTCGTCCTCTACGGGGGACGAAAAATGGAGGAAGCAGGTGTGACGTCCTTTTTCCACCATGCGGGTCATCCCTATTCGAAAGGACTTTTACAATCTCGCCCCCTTCATTTCAAGGAGCGCTATCCGGTGATTCCCGGTCAAATTCATCCAAATGATTCAAATTCGGAGGCGTGTCCCTTTGCAAAGCGTTGCTCAGAGAAAAAAGAAATTTGTCTCCAGGCCTTTCCGCCGGGCACGACATTGGGATCTCAACATGAAGCCTGGTGCTTCAGTCTAAAAGCAGAGGAGCAAGGGAAATGAAAGAGCCTTTGATACAAGCGAGTAACCTGGTCAAAACATTTCAGAAAAAAAAGATTTCAGGGATAGAAGGTCATGACCGCTTCTATGCGGTCAACCACGTCAGCTTTACCATTGCAAAAGGCGAGTCGGTGGGTCTCATCGGGGAGTCCGGCTGTGGCAAGACCACCGTTGGCAAGGTGCTCCTTCATCTCCTTTCACCGGAGGGGGGACGGGTCATGTTTCAAGAGCACTGTCTCTTTGACCGGGAAAAGGGCCGATCCATCAGCCAGATGGAGTGGGTCAAATACCGCCAGCAGATGCAAATGATCTTTCAAAATCCTGCCTCCTGCCTGAATCCCAGACGGAATATTTTACAGTTGGTTCTGGAAGGCGTAAAAAAACACCACATTTGTGAAAAGTCAGATCAGGAATCCTACTGCAGGGAAGTCCTCGCCCAGTGCGGTCTTTCGGGACAATCCCTTTACAGCTATCCCAGTGAATTATCGGGCGGTCAAAAGCAGCGGGTGGGGATTGCCAGAGCCCTGGCGGTCAATCCCTCATTCATTGTTTGTGACGAAATCACCGCGTCGCTGGATGTGTCGGTCCAGGCCCAGATCCTCAACCTTCTTCTGGAGATCAAGGAAAAGCGGGGCCTGAGTGTGCTTTTCATCACCCACAACTTGGATCTGGTGCCCGGCATGTGCGACCGGGTCTTGATTATGTATCGGGGGAGGATCGAGGAGGAGGCGCCTGCAAAAACAATTGCTACCCTGGCAAGCCATCCTTATACCCGCTTGCTATTGGCTTCTTTGCCCGCTGCCTATCCGGAGGATCGAGGGCTACAGACGCAGCGGATCACAGAAGAAACAGACATCGCATCAGCCTGTCCTTTTGCGCCGCGCTGTCCCCATGCGCATGCGATCTGCAGAGACCGCATGCCCCTAATGAAGGAGCGTGAGCCGGGGCATTTTGTGGCCTGTCATTTTATGAATGAAATCGGGTCATAAGGGGCTTGGACGACGAGGAAAAAGCAAGCTTACGCCAGAAAGGTGCGAACCAGCCAATCCAGCAGGCTGGTGATGCCAAAAAGATAAGCGAAGGTGGGCAGGGGCTTGGCTATAAAACAAAGCAGAATGAAGCGCGAAAGCTTCATATCGGTGAGCCCCACCACCATGGTGGTCGCATCGTCCGGAAAGCCCGGTACCAGGTAGGCGATGAGCAGAAGTAGAGATGCCGTCTTCTCATCCTTGATTTTGTCACGAATTTTGTGAAAGAGATCATCTGGTACAAAAGCCTTTACAAACGTGTCGCCATAATGTTTGGCGATCAAAAAAGAAATGACAGAGCCGACAATCGAGGCAATCAGGACCATGGAATAGCCCAGCCACCCCCCATAAGCCATAAAAGTAGCCAGCTGCGGCAGGGCGCCGGGAATCACAGGAAACAGGGTGTTCAAAATAATCAGTGTAATGGCCAGGAGGTAGCCGATCGGCCCTAAGCCTAGGATAAAATCCTGGAGGGGCTTGGGGGAAGAAAACCAGCTCCGTCGGTAGCCGTAAAAAAGAAAAGCAGCTAAAATGGCCAAAATCAGGAAGGTCGCATAGCGGATCCGCTGCTGGACAAGCTGAATGCGGTCCCGGTCCAAATGCGGATGTTGCCCACCCTTTGCAGAGGAGGGCTTTTCTTCTTTTCGTTCAGATTTCTTCATAGGACCTCCTGAAGGCGGACTCATCGCTCCACCAAGATCTATCCAACTATAGCACAAAGACGCGGGCGGGCTCAAACCTCTTTTTAATGGGCGGGCGCAGGCGACAAAGCCTGCTTATGTGTGATAGAATGAGGACGATTTTAAGCCCATTTTATTTCGCTGCGAACGAGGAGGACAAGATATGTTTGAAGTGATTGAACGCGTTCAACAATCCGAGTCAATTTATACGATGAAAATCAAGGCCCCGCGTGTGGCCAGATCCTGTATGCCGGGTCAATTTCTGATCGTTCGTGTTGATCAGTATGGGGAACGAATCCCCTTGACCATTGCCGATTACGACCGGGAAGCAGAGACCGTGACGGTAGCCGTGCAGGCCATTGGCGCCTCGACGAAGAAGCTGGGTCGGGTCCAGGTGGGCGAAAGCGTCGCAGACGTGGTAGGACCGCTGGGTCAGCCGTCTGAATTGACTCAGATGGATGTGGAAGCATTAAAAAAACTGCATATCTGCTTTATCGGTGGCGGATTGGGCATTGCCCCCGTCTATCCTCAGGTGAAATGGATGCACGAACATGGCGTAGAGGTCGATGTGATCATGGGCGCGCGGACCGGGGAATTGATCTTCTGGGAAGAGGCCATGCGGGCGGTAGCCAAAAATGTCTATGTGACGACTGATGACGGCTCCTATGGGCGATCGGGCATGGTCACCAAGTGCCTGGAGGATTTAGTCAAAAACGAGGGGAAGCACTATGATCAGGTGGTGGTGATCGGCCCCATGATCATGATGAAGTTCCTGTGTAAGCTGACGGCTGCTGACGGATTGAATATTCCGACCATTGCCTCCATGAACCCCATCATGGTAGACGGAACCGGGATGTGCGGGGCCTGCCGGCTAACCATTGACGGGGAGACCAAGTTTGCCTGCGTGGATGGGCCAGAGTTCGATGGTCACAAGGTTGATTTTGATGAGGCGCTCCAGCGGGCCCGTATGTACCGGACCCCAGAAGGACGCCAGAAGCTCATGGAGGAGGCTCTTGCACAAGGACACCACGGTCAGTGCAGCGACCAGGTTACTTCCGATTTCGATGTGAAAAAGCGCGTGCCTATTAGCGAGCAAGATCCCATGGAACGCTCTCAAAACTTTAAGGAGGTCTGCCTAGGCTATACCAAGGAAGAGGCCATGCTGGAAGCCAGTCGCTGTCTCAACTGCAAGAAGCCCCGCTGCGTAGAAGGCTGCCCGGTCTCCATCGATATTCCGGGCTTCATCCATGAGATGACCACGGGCAATTTTAAGATGGCTTATAAGATCCTTTCGGAATCCACCTCCCTCCCCGCGGTCTGTGGTCGGGTATGTCCTCAGGAGGAGCAGTGCGAAGGACCCTGCATTCGCGGCATCAAAGGGGATGCAGTCGCCATCGGCAAGCTGGAGCGTTTTGTGGCGGACTGGGCCCGGGCCAATCAAATCCGTCCCAGCCTGGGGGATGTGAAAAAATCGGGGAAGAAGGTTGCGATCATCGGCGCCGGCCCCGCAGGCTTGGCCTGTGCGACCGACCTTGCCAAGGCGGGTCACGAGGTGAAGATTTTAGAGTCTCTCCATCTGGCAGGTGGCGTGCTCCAGTATGGGATCCCCGAGTTCCGTCTGCCCAAGGACGAAGTGGTCAATTTTGAAGTGGAAAATGTGGAACGCCTGGGCGTTCAGATTGAAAAGGACGTTTTCGTTGGTCAATCCGTGACCATTCCTGATCTGATGAAGGAAGAAGGCTATGACGCTGTCTTTATTGCGTCCGGAGCCGGCCTGCCCCGCTTTATGGGCATCCCCGGAGAAAACCTTAATGGCGTGCTTTCAGCCAATGAATATTTAACCCGGACCAACCTCATGCATGCCTACAGTGATCAGTATGATACGGATGTAAGCCGTGGTCAGCATGTGATTACAGTGGGCGGGGGCAATGTAGCCATGGATGCCGCCCGTACGGCCCTGCGTCTGGGCGGAGAGTCCCGAATCGTGTATCGCCGCAGCGACGAGGAATTGCCCGCAAGACGGGAGGAAATTGAGCACGCGAAAGAAGAGGGGGTCATTTTCAACCTCCTTCAAAATCCGGTTGAGATCCTAGGAGACGACAAGGGCTGGGTCTCGGCTGTCAAGTGCATCAAAATGAAGCTGGGAGAGCCGGATGCCTCCGGTCGTCGTCGTCCGGTACCCATTGAAGGATCTGAGTTTGTCTTGCCCGCAGATACCGTCATCATGGCCCTGGGCACCAATGCGAATCCGAGAGCCACCAGGGGACTGGATGATCTGGAGAAAAATCGTCGGAACGGGATCGTGGTCGACGAGGAAAGCGGGGCAACCAACCTGCCTGGCGTATTCGCTGGCGGGGATGCGGTCACTGGCTCTGCAACCGTCATTTTGGCCATGGGAGCCGGTCGTCAGGCAGCCAAGGGCATTGATGCCTATCTGAAGGGGCTCGATCAATAAACGACTCCCTTCTTCATTCTTTTCAAAACAGGAACCAGATTCATCTGGTTCCTGTTTTTTTATCCTGCCCAGGCAGAAAAAATGGAACACGAGCGGGATAAGGACCGTGCTAGGATAAGGGCAGAAAGGAGGCGCCATGCCTTATCAGCTTGCCTTATGGGACCAGGATGCCTGCTTTATGGACCGTTTCGCCGAGGCGATTCAAAAGCGCCGTCCCCAATGGATCCTTCATCGCTTTCGCAGTCAGGAGGCGCTGGTGACTGCCCTCAGCCGGTATAGGATGGATCTTTTGATTGCGGACCAGGAGAAGGCGGTTTTTTCCCTTCAGGCCTCCAGCCCTGTAGAACTGCTTCTGCCGGAACAAGCAGGACAGCTTGCTTCTCCCTTAACTGGAGCCAGGAGCCATGGCCTGCCAGTTTTGATTTGGTCAAAAAGCAACTGCCCTCCGAACGGTAGAATCAATCGCTATCAACCGGTCGGCCAATTGATTCCTCTTTTTGAAGCGCTTCTCTCAGAGCGAGAGGAGGACGTTCGCTCCAATGAAGGGGCCTCTCTGCGCATCTTTACCAGCCCGGATCATGAGCTTTCGATTCGAAGCGTGGCCGAGCGTTACGCGCAGAAGAGCGCTGAAAAAGGGAGCCGGGTTTTGCTCTGGGACCCTGACCCCTTCCGTCCAGCGGGCCCCACTAGGGAGTCCGGTGGCTGGCGGTCTCTTTTTTTAGCGGCCAAGAGTCGAAAGCTATCTATTGGCGCTCATTTTCGAAAGCAGGAACAGAAAAGTGAGCGAGGCTACTTCTATCTGCGACCTGATGTCCAGCTACAAGATTATTGGACGGTGGAGCAGGACGAATGGGCCCTCCTACGCTCGGCTGCGATGAATCAGTATGAGGAGCTTGTCATGGTTTGGCCTTCGTTTCAACCCGATCCCAAGCGTTGGCCAGGGGCTGGGATCTTATGTTGTTTGATTAAGGACGTGTATCCTCCGACACTTTATGAAGGGTTACTCAATTATTATGCCGCTCAGACGGAGCGCATTCACTTTCTTTTTGTAGGCCGTCCAGGAGCGGGCCACGAGGCCTTGCGCGCTCTTTTCCGGCAGCATCATTTTGCCTGCTCGGACGCCGATGAAGGAGGTTCGTTCGTATCGCATCAGGAGGGAAAAAATGTCTGGTAACGGGATGGCTCCCTTTCTAACATGGACGGAAGCAGAAAATCAGGGGCACCTGAGTTTGGTGGTCGAGACGAAGGAAAGCGTGGATCACTTGGCCCTGGGCATGTTGGAAAAAAATCAACTGGAGTATTTTATCTCTCCTAGGGCACACCTGGAGGAGGACCTGCTCCATTTGGACTTTGATACGCCGCCGGCTCGAGACCGACTCCTGGAGGACCGGGTATGGACGAAAGCCGTCTTTTTTCAATTTTTAGAAAGCTTGCTTGCCCTCGGCCAGGAAGCGGACGACTTTTTGCTCATTAAGGAAGAGATCTCCTGGGATCCGGACCTCATTTACTGGCAGAGGGGTCACTTGCGCCTGGTTTATCTGCCCATTCGCCGTCACCGCATCGAGCTTCCCCTATCCCACTTCCTCCAGCAGGTCCTGCTTCACGGGCGCTTTGAAGGGGAAGACAGTAGCTATCTCCCACATTTTTTGAATCTGCTTCATCAAAAAGATATCAGCTTTCCGGAGCTGGCCGTTTTCCTCAAGAAAGAGGAAGGGGAAACAAAAAAAGAAAAAGAGGTGGTGGAGGAAAGCCATGCCTCCTTCCTTGACAAGGAGGAAGCGCTAGAGGGGCGACCCGATACGGAGTTCGAAGAGCCAGTGCTTGGAGCGGATGCGGTCGCTTGGGCGCCTTCCGACTTGTTTGAGGAGGCCCAAGAAGGCCCCGTGGCTTCCCCAAAGGAGGCCGGCCAAGCGCAGACCTCCTCCGAGCCCATCACGCTTTTTGGCCTGCTCACTCACTTTTCCAAACGCAATTGGCAGCGCTACCGTCAGGGAAAAAAATGTCGTACTCAGAAGCGTACATCTCCTGGAAATAAAAAAGAAAAGGGTAAGAGGACAAGCGGTCCTCAGGGCGGGGAAACCCAGCTACTGGCAGGCCCCGGCGATCTGCTCTGGTGGAAGCAGGAAGCCGCTCATTTTTCCCTCAGTCAAGAGTTTACGATCGGGTCTGATCCTGAGAACACTTTAGTTCTTCCAAGTGCTTTCATCTCACGGCACCACGCTCGCTTTGGCATCCAGAACGGGAACCGTTTCATCGAGGATCTTGCCTCCTCCAATGGCACCTTTGTCAATGACCAGCGCCTCAAAGCCCACGAGCCCTATTTTCTAAAAGCCGATGCCAAAATTCGGCTGGCAGAGGAGGAATTTCTTTTTTTAAAAAAATAAAGAGGCTTCCATCCATGGTACACTAGAAAAAGAGGGGAGGGGACCATGGATGGAGATTGCACAAGCACTGCTTTACTGGTTTGATCAGCATAAAAGGCGCCATTTGCCCTGGCGGCAGGATCCAACGCCCTACCACGTTTGGGTGTCAGAAATTATGCTGCAGCAAACCCGTGTGGAGACGGTGATCGACTATTATAACCGTTTTATGGCGAAGCTGCCGGATATCTCAGCGCTTGCCAGTGTAGGGGAGGATGAGCTATTAAAGCTCTGGGAAGGGCTAGGCTATTATTCCAGGGCGCGCAATTTACAAAAGGCTGCACTAGAGATCGTTCATTGTCATGGGGGGGAGATCCCGAGAGATCGGGCTGATTTACTTGCGCTACCGGGGATTGGCCCCTATACGGCCGGCGCGATCCGGTCGATCGCCTTCCAGGAGGCAGATATTGCAGCGGATGGCAATGCGTATCGAATCGCTGCTCGATTGATGATGGAAGAAGGGCTAGTGGACAAGCCTCAAACGCGAAAAAATTTAGAGGCCTATCTTAAGAACCAGCTCTCGGTAGAACGGCCAGGAGATTTTAACCAAGCCTTGATGGACTTGGGATCTGGAATTTGCCTGGCTAATGGGACCCCCTTATGTGATGCTTGTCCTCTTTTTGCCGCTTGCCAGGCAGGGCGGGCGGGTCTTGGCAGCGCCTATCCGAAACGGGAGAAAAAGAAAAAGAAGGGTCTGGAGCAGCTCACCGTCCTTGTGCTACGGAGGGGGACGGATCTCTTTTTAGCCAAACGACCGAAGGGAGGGCTTTTGGCGGGCCTTTGGGCCTTGCCCATGTGGTCAGGCCATTTGAGCCAGAAGGAAGTGGAGGAAAGACTGGCCCGCATGCTTCCCAGCACCCCCTACCGGCTAAAAAGCGTGCGCGCTTTAGGTCCTGCTCGTCACCTTTTTACGCATAAAGAATGGCAAATGGTGGGTTATGAAATTCTCCTGTGCGAATCGACTGACAGTCAATATAGCACCGGAAAAGAAGCACGGAGATCGAGTGATAGCTCTTTTTTGAAGGAAAAAGGATTCGTAGAGGAAAGGCTTTCTGATTTTTATGCGGCTTTGGGTTTTCCAAGCGATCCCACCAGTCATTTCACCTGGGCGCCGCCCGAACAGGTACAAGAAAATCTGGCCATTCCAACGGCTTATCAGGCCTTTCTACGAGAAGCGTGATCGACAAAAATGGGCGCTTTTTAGAGCCTCATTTTGCTATATAATAAAAAACAGGAAATTTCACCAAAGGGAAGCGTTATAAAGAAAGGTAGGGATTATGTCAAAAGAAAACCAGCAGGACATTCGTTGGACCATTGAAAAAATGTATGCCTCAGAGGAAGCCGTTCGAAAGGATTTAAGCCAGGTCAAGGAGGCGACAGAGCGGCTGAAAACCTATGCGAAAGCCCCCGCCCAACATATTAAGGATATTTTAGATACCATCAATCGCGATATGAGATTGGCCGAAAATGTTGTGGTTTTTACTCATATGCAGCAGGACCAGGATAGCCGGGTTTCTTCCGCTCAAAAGCTAAACCAGGAAGCGCTGAGCATCATCTATGATTTCGATGCGGCCCTCTCCTTCTTCCGCCCCTTCCTTCTGTCTCTTTCCAAAGAGGAGCAGAAGGCGCTGTTAGAAGATGCCTCCTTGTCGGATTATCATTTGATGTTAAAAAAGACCTTTCGCTATTCGGCCCACACCCTAACCGCAGATCAGGAATATGTCCTTTCCAAAATGGGCTTTTTAAATGAGGCACCGGAAAATATTTATTATTTCCTGACCAATGCGGACCTGAAATTCCCGACCTTGGATAGCAAGGATGGGGCCCAGCTGACAGGAGAAAACTTTACCACCATCCAGCAGGATCCGGACGTGGCTGTGCGCAAGGAATCCTTTGAAAAGCTCTACCAAACCTTTAAGAGCTTTGGCAATACCATTGCCACCGCCTATTACAACAATGTCAAGGCCTTGACCACAATGGCTGAGCTGCGCCATTATGACAGCGCCCGTCAGATGGAGCTTTTTGAGGATGATGTAGAAGAAGCAGTCTATGATTCTCTCCTTTCCTCCATTCATAAAAACATGGATCTGATGCACCGCTACTATGCAAAAAAGAAAGAGCTCTTAGGCTTGAAAGAGCAGCATATGTACGATGTCTATCTTCCCTTGGTGAAAGGAGCCAGTAAAACCTACACCTTTGAGGAAGCCAAGGAGCTTTGTATTGCCTCTGTTGCCCCGATGGGGGAGGAGTATCAAAAGATCTACCGCCAGGCCTTTGAGGAAGGCTGGGTGGATGTTTATCCAAGAGAGGGCAAGCGCGGTGGGGCTTATTCCTCTGGCTCTTACGATTCTCAGCCCTATATCCTGATGAACTTTACAGGGACCCTGGATTCCGTCTTCACGCTGGCTCATGAGATGGGCCACTCCATGCATTCCTATTTTGCCAAACAGGCCAATGACTATCTCTATCACGACTATACGATTTTTGCAGCGGAAACCGCATCCACCTTTAATGAAAATCTCCTTTTGCATTACATGATGCAGCATGCGCAGGGGGACCGGGAAAAGCAAGAGCTTCTGGCGCATCATTTGGACTCCTTCAAGTCCACCGTCTACCGCCAGAGCATGTTTGCCGAATTTGAGAAAATTGTTCATGAGCGCGTGGAGGCGGGTGAGGCGTTAACACAGGCGGATTTGGATCAGATCTATCTGGAGCTCAACCAGACTTATTTTGGGGAGGCGATGGTTTCAGATGAATTAATCGCCCATGAATGGATGAGAATTCCGCACTTCTATGGCGATTTCTATGTGTACAAATATGCCACGGGCTACTGCGCCTCTACTGTGTTGGCCCAGCGGGTCCTTCAGGAGGGAGAAGGAGCGGTGGCTGACTACTTCCGTTTCCTGCGCGATGGCAATCACCATTATCCGATCGAACAGCTCAAAATGGCGGGCGTGGATATGTCAAAACCGGAGACGGTGGACCAGGCCCTGGGTGTTTTCCGAAAGCTCATTGACCAGCTGGAGGAGATTGACCATCTGGCTGACTAGAGAAAGGCATAGGCAAAGGGGGCTGGCATGAGAAAATTCTTCAGAAGGCTGATCCAGGGGCTGCTGGTCGTGGTGATTTTTTACTGCCTCTGGCAAATCGGCTCCTATATCTGGGAGCGCAAACAGTCTGATGACAGCTTCGCAAGCGTTCAGGAAAAAGTGACCCGCTATGAGTCGCCCCAAAAAATGGGGTCAGGCCATAAGGGTCCGTTTCCCGATCTTTCGGAGCAGGTCAATTATCAAGGGCTGATGCAGGAGCTTCAACGCCTCAATAACGATATCGTGGCCTATTTGGAGGTGTCGGGCACCCAGATTCAATATCCGGTCGTCCAGGCGGGAAATAATGATTATTATTTGCGCCGGGGGATTAACAAGAAATATAGCTTGCCAGGGATTCCCTTTATGGACTACCGCAATGCAAAGGATCTGTCGGATCAGAATACGGTGATCTATGGTCATATGATGAATTATGTGAAAACCTCCATGTTTGGAGAATTTGAACATTTCCTGGATCAAGCCTATGTGGATCAATCGCCAAAGCTCTTTCGCCTCATCCATCCTACGGGGGTCTATTATTATCGGATCATTGCGGTCGTGCGGATTCATGAAGAGGAGGACTACCGGGAGCCCAACAAGGAAGCCCAGGCTTTTTTAGCGGATATCGAAAAGCTTCGAAAAGAGAGTGTCGTCCAGCTCGGCTATGACGGCCCGCTGAGCCCGAACAGCAGGGTGGTGACGCTTTCTACCTGCACGCCGGATCATGACCGCACCTATCGCATCGCCCTGGTAGGCCTACTTGAAAAATATGACTCCTAGCCCTACGCTTGTGGGGAAGGCTATCAGGCACCTGCTTCAGGAAGGAGCAGGTGCCTTTTTCTTGTCCGGTCGGGGGATGAGGGGAGCAGGGAAAGAGATTTTCTTAAAAAAGACTTGCAAATCGTGGCGAGATTGAGTATCATAAAAACAGTTGTTAGCACTCCAATAAAAGGAGTGATAAATCACCATAGAGCGTTAAAAGGATAAAAAGGAGGAAACTATGAAATTGGTTCCATTGGGAGAACGGATTGTCATTCAAAAGCTAGATAAGGAAGAAAAGACCGCTTCCGGGATTGTATTGCCCGCATCGGCGCAGGAGCAGCCCCAGTACGCGGAGGTAGTGGCCATCTCCGATCAATTGAAAAAAGACGAGGTCAACATTAAGGTCGGTGACCGAGTGATTTACTCCCGCTATGCTGGCACAGACGTCAAATTCCATGAGGATGAGTTTATCGTCATCAAGATGGAAGACGTCCTGGCGGTTGTGACGGACTAGACGGATTTATTCGGAACGCATGGATCGATAGTCGAAAAAATCAAGGAGGAAGAATATGGCAAAAGAAATTAAATATAGTGATGAAGCAAGAAAGGCCATGCAGGACGGCGTCAATAAGCTGGCGGATACCGTCAAGATTACCATGGGGCCCAAGGGACGCAACGTTGTATTGGAAAAATCCTACGGCTCGCCTGTCATCACCAATGATGGGGTGACCATTGCCAAGGAGATCGAATTAGAGGATAAGTTTGAAAATATGGGCGCCCAGCTGGTGAAGGAGGTGGCGACCAAGACCAATGATGTGGCGGGGGATGGGACGACCACGGCCACCCTCTTGGCTCAGTCTCTGGTTAGTGAAGGCCTGCGCAATCTTGCAGCTGGGGCCAATCCCATGATCCTGCGCAAGGGGATGCAAAAGGCTTCTGATGAAGCCATCAAGGTCCTCAAGAGCATGTCGAAGGATGTCGACACCATGTCTTCCATTGCGAATGTCGGTGCGATTTCTTCGGGCGATGAGGCGATCGGTCAGATGATTGCCGAGGCGATGGAAAAGGTCGGCAAGGACGGCGTCATCACCGTTGAAAATTCCAACACCGTAGAAAATCAGTTAGAGGTTGTGGAAGGGATGCAGTTTGACCGTGGCTACCTGTCTCCTTATATGGCGACCGATACGGAAAAAATGGTGGCCGAGCTGGAGGATCCCAACATCCTGATTACCGACAAGAAGATTTCTAACATTCAAGACATCCTGCCGCTTTTGGAAAGTGTGATGCAGTCAGGCAAGCCTCTCTTGATCATTGCAGAGGATATTGAGGGGGAGGCATTGGCCACCCTGGTTCTCAACAAGATCCGTGGAACCCTCAATGTAGTGGGTATTAAGGCTCCTGGCTATGGGGATCGCCGTAAGGAGATGCTCCAGGATATCGCGGTCTTGACCGGCGGTCAGGTGATTACAGCTGACCTTGGACTGGAGCTGAAGGATGCGACGCCGGACCAGTTGGGTAGTGCTGCGAAGGTAAATATCGACAAGGATAAAACCATCATTGTCGGGGGCAGCGGAGATAGCAAGGCGCTGGAAGAGCGGGTAGAACGGATCAAGAAGCAGATCGAAGCTTCGGATTCCGACTATGACCGTGAAAAATTACAGGAACGGCTGGCGAAATTAGCCGGTGGCGTGGGCGTCATTCGCGTAGGCGCTGCGACAGAAACCGAATTGAAGGAGAAAAAGCTCCGCATCGAGGATGCCTTATCTGCTACTCGAGCAGCTGTTGAGGAAGGCATTGTCGCAGGTGGCGGTGTCGCACTGGTGGATGCGATTCCTGGCGTAGCCAAGTTCGTAGATCAGCTGGAAGGCGATGAGCAGGTGGGCGGACGGATTGTCCTGCGTGCTCTGGAGGAACCTCTCCGTCAGATTGCGAAAAACGCAGCGGTCGAGGATTCTGTTGTGCTTCAGAAGGTTCAGGATATGGAACCGGGCAAGGGCTATGATGCCTATCGCAACGAATATGTCGATATGTTCCAGGCCGGCATTGTGGATCCGACCAAGGTGACCCGCTCTGCTCTGCAAAATGCTGTTTCGATCGTGGCCATGCTCCTTACGACGGAAGCGGCTGTGACAGAGATTCCGAAAAAAGAGGAAGCTCCGGCACCAGCGGCTCCTGGATACGGCGCTTATTAAATCATAGGAACAGAACCCAGGGGCAGGGGAAACATGCCTCCATCAGGTATATTATTATTACTAAAAACAGGTCGGATTTTTCCGGCCTGTTTTTTATCTTTTTTGTTGGGATGTCGGCAATCCAGGCCGATTGAGAGCGTTATTTTTGAAAGTTGATAGTTTTGAAACAAAATCCATGAAATTATCCGTTTATTCTATAAATATGGTACATTATGCCAGAAAAATGGGATAGTATCGGTCAGAAACGGGACACTAAGCGCTTTCATTTTGCATAGAGACCGTTTAAAATACAAGGCGAGAAAGGGAAAGGGATAAGCCAGGAAAATTTTAGAAAGCAAACTAAAAGAAAGGGAGAAAAATGATTTGTGACCTTACCGATACCAAATGGCTGGTGATTGAAATGTTGAGAAGACATCATGAGAATATCGAAAAATATCTGAGAATTGAACAAGACGATACGATTCAAGAGTGGAAAGCCGATTATATGACACGCCTACAGACGGGGGGTCTCAAGTCTCAGAGCTTGCGGACGGCCCATGCGGATGCATCCAAAAAAGATTCCATTGAGGAAAGTCTTTTGATGGAACAGCAGCATGTATTGGATAACCTGCGTGATTTAAAGCTCCGAATCCAGGTGGTCAAGGTCCTTTTACTTAATATCCGCCAGGATAATCTTCATTTGATTGAAATGCGGTATTTTCAAAAAATGCCGGTAGAACAGGTTTGTGCGGTGCTATTTTGTTCCCGGTCCACCTATTATAGAAGACACAATCAAACCATCACGGCGCTCGCGCGCGAGTTTGAGCGTCTCTTTGGCAAAGAGGATCGAGGTCGGATGTTACAAAATTTTTAAGAAAAGGGATTGGCTAGATGTAGCAATTGACAAAATATGGTAAAATATGCAAAAGAGTTTATCTCATTTGGGAACTCTGGAGGGCCCGATGAATATTTTACTGCTGCATACAAACGAAGACCTGATCGCAGACCTGAAATATAGTTTTCAAATGGATGGCAGCTTCGTTTTTGTGGTTCATCAATTGCTCGGCGGGATTGCGCAGCTGGATCAGCAGGAGATCGACTTGATTCTCCTGGGCAATCAGCTGGAGGACGCAGATCAGCTGGAGGCGATTCGTCAGATTCGAACGACTCGTGACTTACCCATCATTGTTTTGGCAGAAAGGGCAAGCTCGAAGGATGCGATCCTTTCGCTGGAGTATGGTGCGGACGATTATATGCCGGTCCCCCTCAATCCTCTGGAGTTAAAGGCCAGAATTCGATCAATTGAAAGGAACCGAAAACAAACGGACGATCAAACGGGCTATGAGGAAAAAATTGGCCCTCTGAGCTTTCATTTTATCAGCCACTTGATTTCTTGCGGGGAAATCTCGGTCGCGCTTTCAGAAAAGGAATTTCAGCTTCTTTTCTATTTGGCTAAGCATGCCAACCGGATTGTGCCCCGTGAGGAGCTGGCTGGTGAGATTTGGCCGGATTCCTTTCGCACACATCTACGGACAGTGGATGTTTATGTTCGACGCATTCGAGAAAAACTTGAAGCCATGGGTCTTTCGCAATTGGTCGAAACCCGGTGGAAGGAAGGCTATACCTTTCAACAGATGGAGCAATAAGGTGGTCTGGGGCAGTGGAAGGGCCACCTTTTTTATTGGTGAGAAGGGGTTGGACTTTGAGTGAAAAGATCCGCATTGATAAGCTGATGGGGCAGGCGGGGCTGGGCAGCCGCAGGGAGATTGGCCAATGGATCCGGGCGGGTCTGGTGGCGGCAGATGGCTGTAGGGTTCGTAAGCCCGCTGAGAAGGTCGATCCGAAGGCCAGGATCACGATCGAAGGAAGGGTGCAGTCGACCAATGCCTACGCGTATTATTTGATGAATAAACCGGCGGGGGGGATTTCGGCCAGCCGGGATCGGGCGAAGACGGGCATTGATCTAATAAATAAGGAAGACCTCCGGCCGGGCCTTTTTCCGGTAGGACGGTTGGATAAGGATACGACGGGCCTGCTTCTGATCTCCAATGATGGGCGCCTGGCTCACCAGCTGCTGAGCCCGCGCCATCTGGTGGAGAAAACCTATGAGGCGCTTTTGGATCAGCCGGCCGAAGAGACCGATGTCAAAGCCTTTCAGCAGGGCTTCTATCTGTTGCCAGAGGGCATCATGACAAAGCCTGCCCGGCTGATCCTTCTGGAGGCGCGAAGAGTCCAGGTCACGATCACTGAAGGGAAATATCACCAGGTCAAACGGATGTTCGCAAAGGTGGGCAAGGAAGTGGTGGCGCTTAAACGCATTCGGATGGGGCCATTAAACTTGGGGGACCTCCCTGAAGGAAGCTACCGACCTTTGGAGGCGGAAGAGCTTGCGGCCCTTCGTTCCCTATCTGATGGAAAGCAAGAAGGGTGAGAAGAGACCGGAAGGAATCGTTTCGGAGCACAATCTGCGGCCTTTCCCTTTTCAGCTACAGGGGAGGCAGGGAAAATCAGGAAGAGGAGCACATGAATTTTTATATCGCCGATTGTCATTTCGGGGATGAGCGGGTGATTGCCTTTAGTCACCGTCCCTTCGCGAGCCTGGAGGAGATGGATGAGACGATGATCCGAAATTGGAATAAGCGGGTGGGCGATTATGACGACGTCTATATCATTGGAGATCTGATTTACCGAAAGGCCGATGCCCTCTCCTACCTGAAAAGGCTCAAGGGCCGTTTGCATTTGATTTGCGGCAATCATGACCAGGAGCTGGCAGAAGAGGCTTCCCTGGCCAAATATTTTGTAGAAATACGGGATTATCTGGTGATCAAGGACCGAGACCATCGACTGGTGCTTTTTCACTACCCCCTGCTGGAATGGGATGGCTATTATTATGGCTCCTGGCATCTCTATGGGCATATCCACAATCATCCTTCTATGACACAGGAAAAATGCCGCCATCTATTTAAGGCTTTAAACTGTGGAGTTGATGTGATCGGCTTTACACCCCGTAACTTTGACGAGCTGGTGGCCATACATAAAAAGGACAGCCAACGCACCAAACGGCCGGAAGGCGCTGTGTAGCCTATTTTAATTCGTCAAGGAAGGAGGAAGGATGGACGGGCTGGTCGTTTACGCGTTTTCTGCCCACCAGGCGGAGGCGGGATTTGGCTCGGGTAATGCCCACATAGAAAAGGCGGCGCTCTTCCTCCATCAACAGGGCGTCCCCCTGGCGGGCTTGCTGAATGGCCAGGGCGCTTGGAAATTCGTTTTCGATCAGATCAATCAGCCATACCGTATCATACTCCAGCCCCTTCGCCCCGTGGATGGTGGAAAGGGTGAGTGTTGTTTTTTGTGGTGATGGCTGCAAGAGGCCCGGCAAGGCCTCCAGACGCATTAGAAAATCAGCTATCTTTGGGGTGGACCTACTGATGGCATAGAGACTCTCCATCACCCTTTGGCCCGCGATATGGCCTTCGCCCTCCTGACGTTCCCGCTCGGAGAGGTAAGCCCCATAGCCTAAATGATCCCGGATCTCCAGCAGGGCCCAGGAGGCGGATAAATGGCGGATGTGCTCAAAGCTTTTGCGCAGGTGGTCCAGCTTTTCCTGATAAAAGCGGTTTTGAGTTTCATCCAGCTCAGCGATCCGGTCTAGCACCGGAAGGTAAGGATCTCCCTTTTGGACGGCGGCCAGAAAGGACTTTTTCAGATAGGCGTCCAGCTTGTAATAGATTCGCTTGAACGTGTTGAAATCACTGGGATCGAGGGCGAAATGCAGGAGATCCACCACATCCAAAAAGACCGGAGCATGGAAAAAAACGTCCTCTTTACTTTGACAGAAAAAGGGCAGGCCCTTGCGCTCCAGCCGGTCGGCCAGGGCGATCATCGATAAATTATTTCGGTAGAGCACGGCGACCGATCCCTTGGCCAAATCCTCCGGTATTTTTTTGATCAGGCGTTGGAGCTGGCTTTCTAAATCCTTTAAAAGAAAAAGACTAATTTTTTCATCCGCATCCTGATTGGCGCGCGCCTTTTTTTGATAGCGGTGCTGGTTGGAAGAGATTAACTTCCCGGCCACGGAAACGATGGCGGGACTGGAGCGGTAGTTTTCTTCCATTTTGATGATGGTGGCTGTGGGGAAGCGGTCACGGAAGCGCAGAAGATAGGCGGGATCCGCCCCTCGGAAGCCGTAGATGGCCTGATCGTCATCGGCTACCATCATCAGATTGTAGGCGGGCGCCGCTAATTTTTGGATAATCTCCCACTGAATGCGGGAGGTGTCCTGTGCTTCATCGATCTGATAGTAGGGGAAACGCCGGCGGATCGCCTCTAGCAGGGCCGGCTCCCGGTCTAAAATTTGTAGGGTCCGAAGGAGCATATCGTCAAAATCGATCAAGCCATGTTCCGATTTGAAACGGGCATAGGCATGGGCCATTTGCTCAAAGGCCGGGTAGCGCTCTCCTCGCTGCTTTTGGTAATCCGGATAGGAGAGGAGGGCATTTTTTAGATAACCATCGATTCGAAAAAAATCATCGATTTCACCCTCTTTGGGAAAGCGGTGGCGATATTGGAAAAAAAGCTGACTTACCAGCTGGTATTTATTCCACTGGGGGTGGCCTTCGATTAATGCCACCTGCTCGCCTCTTTCTTGGCCATAAGCACGAACGATGCGGTAGCAAAAGGCGTGAATCGTTGAAAAGGTGGGCTGGGCCTCCTGGCCATGGCGCGATTGAAATCGACGCCGGAGATCCTCTGCCTGCAGGCGGGAAAAGGTGATCGTAGCGATTTTATCAGCAGGCACGCCCGCTGCCGCCAAGGCCTTGATGCGCGCCAGGAGCACCGTTGTCTTACCAGCACCCGGGACAGCCAGTACCAGGCAGGGCCCCGCTCGATGGGCGATGGCTTGTTTTTGTGCGGTCGTAAAATTCATAGGCCCTCCTTCTGCCTTTATTTTACCGAACCTCTTTGATTTTTTTCAAGGTGGTCCCTCCGATGGAGATAGAAAGCGGATTTTCGGGATGGGGCCATGCTATAATGAGACGAAGAGAAAGGAGCGCATATGGCAAAACTGCTAACTTTGATATATTTTTTCTTCCTGGCGATGGGATTTTTCCTCAAAATCCCCCTTCCTTTTTATGCCCTTCTGACGATCGCCCTGGGGATTGGGACCTTTGTTCTTGATTATCGCTATCGAGTCAAAAATCAGCACTCCTTCAGCAAAAATCATTTTGTGGCCAGCGGCTTAACCGTCTTCCTAACCGCCATTTTTCTGGGCATCCTACAGGAGGCGGGCAACATGAAGGATGCGACCTTACATGGGGAAGGAATTTTCTTTTTCCTCTATCTTTTGGTTGGGGTCCTCCTTTTGAACCATTTTTTGGTCTCGATGGATGCCTTGCAGAAAAAGAGGGAGTCCTTGCCCTATGAAAGGCGAAAGGAGCGCTAATCGATGGCAGGACCTGCTTGAGGATGCGCAAGGAGTGATAGAAATAATCGGCAGCAAAGGAGCGGAGCGAGATCAGCGAAAAAATTTGTACTTTCGCTGCTTCTATGCTATGATGTTTTGGTATCAAAAAAATGAGATTATACGTGAAGGAGGTGAAAGCACATGGCCAATATTAAATCAGCAAAGAAACGGATTGAGATTGCAGAGCGCAATCGTCAAAAAAATCGCTCCAGAAAATCGGAGATTAAGACCACGATTAAGAAGTTCAATCAGGCCCTGGAAGAAAAGAAGCCAGGAGATGCGAAGGAGCTTCTGAAGGTGATCGACCGGAAGCTGAAACGTGCTTCGCTTTCAAGCACGGTTTCTAAAAATGCTGCCAGCCGACAGATTTCCAGACTGCAGCGTTTGCTCAATCAAGCAGGTTCAGCCGAATAAGCGGATGGCAAAGAGTAATTTCGATCATGAGATTACTCTTTTTCTTTGCCTTTTTTTGAACTAGAGACAAAATGGCCCGTCTCGAGGGGCCCCCTGTGTTATACTTTGGAGAGAAATGGGCGGTCTCGCAGGTGGAGGGGATCGACATTTAGAAATAGATTGGCGGGGAACCATCCCCGATAGGATAGAGAAGGTGATAAAGATGAGAGGCTATGAGTTTGACCGAGAGGATGATCTTTCCAAGACCAAACCTTTTCGCCCCCTTCGGGACCTGGAGCGTTCGCAGCGGCGTTTTTCTACTGATGAACCTTCCAAGATGATGCAGGGAAGCGCAAAATGTAAACCAGAGCCAGCGCTACGGGATATGGAGCCGGAGGAGCAGGCATCGGCGCTTCAAAAAGGGGAGAAGGCGGTAGATGTCGCGCCGGCGAAGCGCAACCGGATTGACTACCGAGGCGCGATTATTGAGGATTTTGAAGAGGATGAAGAAAACCGAGCGCCCTCTTTTGAAGGAGCGGAAGCAGGTGAACAGCCATTCGATGTAGCACAAGTAGAGGAAGCGACAGCAGCTTCTGATCCAATACCGCAGGAGCCGGAGGAAGTGGAGGCGTATACGCTTTCGCAGGCAGGTGCCGAGGAAAGCGTTAAAGAAGCGCCGGAGGAGACCGGCTTTGTAGAGACCGGCACCGAAGAGACCGGCGCCGAAGCATCAGACGCCCCCCTCCCTACTAAGAGCGGTTCCTTCTGGTCCGGGGTGCGGGACTGGGTACTCCCCCTGGTCATTGCAGTTGCCCTGGCCCTGGTGATTCGGATGTTTATCGGAGGTCCCACTACGGTGAAGGGGGAGTCGATGGAATCCACCCTCCACAATGGCGATATCCTGTTAGTATCTAAAATTCCAACCTATTCCAAGAAATTTCGCAGGGCGGATATCATTATCATGGATAGTCCCAGCCATGTAGGCGAGTTTTACGTCAAGCGGATTATTGGGCTGCCTGGTGAGCAGGTGGAGATCAAGGAAGGGCATGTTTTTATCAACAACAAGCTGATGAAGGAATACTATATTCGGGATTTGCCGACGACCACTTATCAGGATAACCTGTGGCGCCTGAAGGATAACGAGTATTTTGTCCTGGGCGATAACCGAGAGCCCAACGCCTCCTCAGACTCCCGAAGCTTTGGCCCGGTTCCGCAAGAAAAAATCGAAGGGGTGGCCCGTTTTCGGATTTTCCCCCTGAGTCGCTTGGCCAGCTTCTATTGATGCGGGGTGGATGTTACCATGCAGGCACCGATTCAAAAAGACAATAAGAAGAAGCCCTTTCGCCTGCGCGATGGGGTACGAATTTTCGCCCTCGCCTTGGTAGCGGCTTTTTTGCTGACCCAATTTGTGGTCAATTCTACCCTGGTGGAGGGCTCTTCCATGGCCAATACCCTTCACTCCGGCGACCGGCTGATCGTTTTTAAGTTGGGCAGCCGGATTGACCAGCTCACACGGGGGGATATTGTGGTTTTTCGGGCGCCGGAGGAAGAAAAATTTTATATTAAGCGCGTGATTGCCTTTCCAAATGAGTTCGTCCAGATCGAGGACGGCCTGGTCTATATTAACGGCCTTCGCCTGGAGGAAAGCTATATTTCCACCTCCTATACCCACACTTCAGGCCCGAAGGAATGGTATCTCCACGAAGGGGAGGTGTTTGTGCTGGGAGATAACCGACAAAAGGGGGCTTCGCGTGATTCGCGTGTCTTTGGCCCGATTCAGGCGAATCGGATTGAAGGCCATGCCGTGTTTCGCTATTTTCCTTTAGACCAGATGGGAGGCCTATAGCTATGACGAGGACTTATACAACGGATCAGATCCGTAATTTTTGCATTATTGCCCATATTGACCACGGAAAATCGACCCTGGCCGACCGCCTGATTGAAAAGACGGGGGCCGTTTCTCAGAGAAAGATGACCAACCAGCACTTGGACTCTATGGAGTTAGAGAAGGAAAAGGGCATCACGATTAAGTTAAAGGCGGTGAAGCTCTTTTACCAGGCTCAGGATGGACAGGGCTATGTGCTCAATCTGATCGATACGCCGGGCCATGTGGACTTCAACTATGAGGTTTCCCGGTCCCTGGCGGCTTGTGAGGGGGCCATTTTAATTGTGGATGCCTCCCAGGGGGTGGAAGCGCAGACGGTGGGCAACACCTATCTCGCCCTGGAGGAGGACCTGGAAATTTTGCCTGTGATCAATAAAATTGACCTGCCTGGGGCGGATGTAGATTTCGCGCGCAGGGAGATTGAAGAGGTCTTGGGTATGGAGGCAGAGGATGCTCCGGCCATTTCAGCGAAAAACGGCATCAATATCGATTCCGTTCTGGAATATATCGTCCGTGGGGTGCCTGCGCCGCAGGGCCACCCGGAGGGACCGCTCAAAGCCCTCATCTTTGACTCCTACTACGATCCTTATCGGGGGGTCGTCCTTTTCGTGCGTGTGATCGATGGATCCATCCGAGCAGGGAGCCAGATCCAGCTCATGGCGACCGGAAAAGAGTATGGGGTCGACGAGGTAGGCTACGTTTCGGAGGAGCATGTCCCCTGCGACTGCCTGATCACCGGGGATGTAGGGTATATCACGGGGTCGATCAAAAATGTGGGCGATGCGCGCGTGGGCGATACGATCACGGAGGCCGCCCGACCCGCCAAAGAGGCCTTGCCAGGCTATAAAAAAGTGATGCCCATGGTCTATGCCGGCATTTACCCGACCGAAAACGAATCGGTCAATTCGATCCGCGAAGCCCTGGAAAAGCTTCAGGTCAATGATGCGGCTCTGACTTTTGAAAAGGAAACTTCTATTGCCTTGGGCTTTGGCTTCCGCTGCGGGTTCCTGGGCATGCTCCATATGGAAATCATTCAGGAGCGTTTGATTCGGGAATTTGATCTCGACATGATTGTGACCGCCCCTTCGGTCATTTACCAGGTGAGCCTGCACGATGGACGGACCCTCTCCATTCAAAATCCAGCAGATTTCCCCGATCCAACCCTGATCGCCTCGGTGCGGGAGCCCATCGTTCAGGCCTCCATCATGACGCCGAAGGACTATATTGGGGCCATCATGGAGCTTTGCGAGGAAAAGAGAGGCATTTATAAAACGATGGAATACCTCGATGAGCGTCGGCTGACCATCCACTATGAGCTTCCGCTCAATGAGGTGATTTATGACTTTTTCGATGCCTTAAAATCACGCACCCGGGGCTTTGCTTCTTTGGATTATGAGTTTAAGGAATATCGCACTTCAGATCTCGTGAAGCTGGACATCCTGGTCAATGAACAGCTCGTCGATGCCCTGTCCTTGATTGTCCACCGATCCACGGCCTACGATCGGGGCCGGACCATCTGCGAACGGCTGAAAAAAGAGATCCCCCGCCATCAGTTCGCCGTGCCGATCCAGGCGGCCATTGGCGGCAAGATCATTGCCCGGGAAACGGTCTCTGCGATGCGAAAGGACGTGATCGCCAAATGCTACGGGGGCGATATTTCTCGAAAAAAGAAGCTATTGGAAAAGCAAAAGGAGGGCAAGAAGAGGATGCGACAGATCGGCAGCGTGTCAGTTCCCCAATCTGCTTTCCTTTCGGTGCTGAAATATGAGGAAGAAGAATAAGGTGCGTTTGGACAAGCACCACGGGCCTTCGGAAGCACTTGGCCTTTATCTGCACATTCCCTTTTGTCAGGAACGCTGTCATTACTGCGACTTTCTCACCTTTCCCCATATTGAGCGATACCATGAGCCCTACGTGCAGGCCCTTTTGAAGGAGATTGCCCTGGTTGGCCAGGGACAAAGGGTTGACAGCATTTATATTGGCGGAGGGACGCCGAGCTTGCTTGGAAAAGATCAATTTGATCGCATTTTTCAGGCCCTCTTGACCCATTTTTCCTGGCAGGGCGGGGAATGGACCCTGGAGGCCAATCCAGGTAGCTTGACAGAGGACAAATTAGAGGCCCTGGCGCAGGCTGGGGTCAATCGTCTTTCTTTGGGCGTCCAGACGATGTCGGACGCTCTTTTACAGGTTTGTGGGCGCACCCACCAGGCCCAAACCGTGGAGACGGATCTGAAGCGGATCCGCGCTGTGGCACCTTTTGATTTAAACTTAGATTTTATTTTTGCCATTCCCGGTCAAAAGCTTTCGGATATCGACCGGGATTTGGCAGCGATTGAGCGATTTCAGCCGGGCCACATTTCCTGGTATAACTTAATCCTGGAGGAGCGGACGCTTTTTTCCTATTGGCTGGCAAAGGGGCGGATCCAGAAGGCGAGTGAGGATGAGGAGCTCGCTTTGATGGAACGCGCCTACCAGGGCCTGGAAGACCTGGGCTATCAGCGTTATGAAATCTCCAATTTTGCCAGGCCGGGTAAGGCTTCCCGTCATAACTTAAAATATTGGACGGGTCGGGACTATTTGGGCCTGGGCTTGGGCGCGGCCTCCTATGTGGACCATAAGCGTTTTCATAATACATCGCATTTTTTTACCTACCTGCACGACCTGGACCAGGGTCTGCTGCCAAGAATTTGGGAACAGCGCAGCCGGGAGGAGGACCTTTTCGAGGCACTCATGATGGGCTTCCGGAAGCTCGATGGCATTGACCGGCGGGATTTTTTGGCGCGTTTTGGGGAAGATCCCATGCAAAGGGCCCCCCAATTTTTTGAGTCAGAAAGAAGGGCCGGACGCCTGGCTTGGACCGACCGGCGTGTGTATCTCACCACGACCGGCTTACAGCTACAAAATGTTTTTCTTTTAGGCCTATTAGATTTCTATTCCTCCTCCAGCCAATCGCCTGGGGAGGATTTATTTTCTTAAATTAGCACTCTAGATAAATAACTGCTAAAATTTCTTGACAAAGGAGGGTCATCCCTTTATACTGATATTAGCACTCAGGGAAGTAGAGTGATAAATCAAAACCATCTCGCCCGATAGCGCATGCAGGCGAGCACAAGGGGAAGGGAGCTGGAATAGATGAATGAGCGCAAATATTTTATTTTAGCCGCTATTCTCAAGTCTTATCTGGAGGCAAAAGAGCCTCTGGGTTCCAGGACCCTGAAACGACTTTATAATATGGATGTTTCGGCGGCTACCATTCGAAATGAAATGAGCGATTTGGAGCTGATGGGTTATTTGGAAAAAACGCACGTATCCTCCGGTCGTGTTCCTTCTCAAAAGGCCTACCGCTGGTACGTCAACTCCTTAATGGAGCGGGGCCTGCCCAGGGAGCATGTGCCTCAGCTGGCAGATCGTCGGATATTAAGCCAGACCAATGACCCGAAAGACATTCTCCAAACGGCGCTCAGCCTCCTGAGCGATATTACAGGCATGACCGCTTTAGTCTACCTGCCCAGTCGAGAACAGGATATTTTGGAAAAATTGCGCTTCATTCCCTTATCCAACCATGAGCTCTTTCTGGTCATGGTTTTTGGGTCCAAGTTTGTTCAGACTGAACGCATTCATCTGCGAGGGACCTATCCAATGGAGCGATTTCACCGCAGCGAGGAGATTCTCTCCGCCCTTTTGGAGGGGAAAAAGCTTTCGGAGATGAATGCTTATTTTAAAAGCGGGATTTTTTCCGGGCAATACGTATCCGGCAACCTCATGAGCGAGCTCATTCCCATCATTCGGGAAAGATTGGACCAGCAGCAGCGGGCACGCCTGAAGTTCGAGGGGCTGTTTAAATTGCTCAAGCGGCAGGAACGCAGTATAGAAGAAGCGATGGCTTTGATTTACAAGCTGCAAAATGATCCCGGCCTCTATGATTTTCTTCCCCATCTGCAGACGGACCGCTCCATGCAGGTGTTTATCGGGGAAGAAAACGAAGTGAAGTGGCTACGGGACTTTAGTCTGATTTTGGTACCCTACCGGGTCCAGGGCAATTTCATCGGTCAATTGGGCGTTATTGGCCCTGTGGGCATGGATTATCCAGTGATTATGCGGGATATCGCAAGGATTGGCCGGTATATCAATAGCATGACACTCAGAGAGTAGACGTATTTTGGAAAGGAGGCCCTTGTGGCAGAGCAGAAGGAAAGAAAAAAGGTGCCGATAGAGGAGATGGAAAAGGAGTCCGATTGTGCTTCTTCTGAGCACCAGCAGGAGAAAAAAGAGAAAGACGACTTTGAAACGATTGAGGCAGAATTGGTGGAGGAAGCGGAGGAAGACCAAGAGGGCAAGCAGGAAGTAGCGAAAAAGAAAGAGGCACCCTCTGAGCCGGCCGCCATCAGTTCGGAACAGGATCGCCTCTTGCGGCTTCAGGCGGATTTCGCCAACTACAAGCGGCGAGCGGAAAAGGACCGACAGGACACCATCAAATATGCCAATGAAAAATTGTTGTTAGAGCTGATTGAGGTGGTCGATAATTTCCATTTGGCATTGGAAAGCGAAAAGGAAGAGGATGCCTTTTATAAGGGGATGACGCTGATTTTCAGCCAGCTTCAGAAGGTCCTGACCGATCATGGCGTAGAAGAGATCGCATCGGATGGAGCCGCTTTTGACCCCAATTTCCACGATGCCGTACTCAGCGAGCCAAGCGAGGAGGTCCCTTCCGGTCATGTGATCGCCACGATGCGGCGCGGTTATACCCTAAACGGTCGCCTGATTCGCCCAGCGATGGTGAAGGTGGCCCAGTAGAGCGGATTAAACGATAGAACCAGTAGATGCAAGTAGTTTTTCTGCATCCATTGTGATGGAAGAATCAAATAGGGAAGGATCAAATAAGGAGGTTTTACAATGAGTAAGATTATTGGTATTGATTTAGGCACGACCAACTCGGCTGTTGCTGTAATGGAGGGTGGCTCTGCATCGATTATTCCGAATGCGGAAGGCAATCGCACCACCCCGTCGATCGTCGCTTTTTCAAAGGATGGGGAGCGTTTGGTGGGAGAGACGGCCAAGCGTCAGGCCATCATGAACCCGGACCGGACCGTAGCCTCGATTAAGCGCGATATGGGGTCGGAGAAAAAGGTTACGATTGATGGCAAGGCCTATTCACCAGAAGAAATTTCGGCCATGATTTTGCAGAAATTGAAGGCGGATACGGAAGCCTATTTAGGTGAGCCGGTGAAGGAAGCGGTCATTACTGTCCCTGCCTACTTTACAGACGCCCAACGGCAGGCGACCAAGGATGCCGGACGGATTGCCGGCCTTGAGGTCAAGCGGATCATCAACGAGCCGACGGCTGCCGCACTGGCCTACGGGGCAGACAAGGAAACGGATCAGTCCAAAATCATGGTCTACGATTTGGGCGGTGGCACCTTCGATGTTTCCGTTCTTGAGGTAGGCGATGGTGTGTTCGAAGTTTTGGCCACACGGGGCAACAACCGCCTGGGCGGCGATGACTTCGACTGGAAATTGATGAATTATATCAATGATGATTTCAAGAAGGAGCACGGGGTGGACCTGCTCAAGGATCCAACCAGCGAGCAGCGTTTAAAGGATGCGGCTGAAAAAGCGAAGAAGGAGCTTTCCTCCTCCATGACCACCAACATCAACCTGCCCTTCATCACGGCTGTGAGTGGCCAACCGGTCCACTTGAATATGGATCTTTCTCGTGCTAAGTTTGATGAATTGACCAGGGATTTGGTCAAGAAGACCGAACAACCGGTGATCGATGCCTTAAAGGATGCAGGCATCTCCGCTTCCGACCTGAACAAGGTGCTGCTGGTGGGTGGCTCTACCCGGATCCCGGCGGTCCAGGAGTCGGTGAAACGGCTGACCGGCAAGGATCCCCAAAAAGACATCAACCCTGATGAGTGCGTCGCTTTGGGCGCAGCCATCCAGGGCGGCGTATTAACCGGTGAAGTGAAGGATCTCCTGCTTTTGGATGTGACGCCTCTGAGCCTTGGCTTGGAGACCTTGGGCGGGGTGATGACGGTTCTGATTCCTCGAAACACCACCATCCCGACTAAGAAGAGCCAGGTCTTTACGACCGCGGCGGACAACCAGACCTCGGTCGATATCCATGTGCTGCAGGGCGAGCGTGAGTTTGCCAACGACAACACGACCCTGGGTCGCTTCCAGCTCTCAGGCATTCCACCGGCACAAAGAGGCATCCCCAAGATCGAGGTCACCTTTGATATTGATGCCAACGGGATTGTCAATGTATCGGCGAAGGATCAGGGGACGGGCAAGGAACAGAAGATTACCATTACCTCTTCGACCAATTTAAGCGAAGAGGAGATCGATCGCCGCGTCAAGGAAGCCGAACAGTTTGAGCAGGAGGACCGGAAGCGCAAGGAAGGCGTTGAAGCCAAAAACCAGGCGGAGTCCTTGATCTATCAGACGGAAAACACCTTGAAGGAGCTGGGCGATAAGGTCAGCGAGGATGAGAAAAAACGGGTGGAGGATCTGATCGCGCAATTGAAGACGGCGAAGGAAGGCGATCAGGTGGAGGAAATAAAGTCGAAGAGCGATGCCCTGTTAAATGAGCTGAACAGCCTCTCCCAGAAGCTCTACCAGCAGGCTGGCGGAGCGACTCAGGAGAGCACTGCAGGCCAGACGTCTGCAAAAGACGGCGACGATGTGGTCGATGCGGACTATGAAGTGGTCGATGACGACGAGGAATAATCGGTCCGCTCAGGTCCCTGGGCTGTAGAGGATGAGGGAAGACCGGAGCTTTATGCTTCGGTCTTTTTCTCGTCTGCTTGTCGGAAGGGGATGGATCCCTTATAATGAACCAATATGATTTTTTGAAAGGAGTGCTCGCTTGAAAGATCCCTACCAGGTGCTGGGTGTGGAGGTGCACGCCAGCAAGACAGAAATTAAGAAAGCCTACCGCAGCCGAGCCAAAAAATACCATCCCGACTTGAATCCGGGTAATGAAGAAGCGGCTGAAAAATTTAAAGAACTCTCCTCCGCCTATGACATTCTCCAGGACGACGAAAAAAGAGCCCTTTATGATCGCTATGGGGCAGCCGCATTTGAAAATGGCGGCCCCGGTCAATCAAGCGGCTTTGGTGGGTTCGGCTTTGATCCCAACGACATCTTTGGAGACCTTTTCTCCGACTTGTTTGGCCGAGGGGGGCAGAGTGCAAGACGAAATCCCAATGCGCCACAGGTTGGGGAGGATATCCGCGTGGAGGTCCGGCTGAGCTTTCGGGAAGCCTGTTTTGGCACCACCAAAACCATCCGGATCAAGCGCTACCGCACGTGTGATGACTGTCACGGAAACGGCGCAGCGTCGGGGAGTGAAAAAAGAACCTGTCCCCAGTGTCACGGCAGCGGGGTCAGCAATCAGGAGGTGCGTACGCCCTTTGGCCGGATGATCAATCAGACCACCTGTCCCCGTTGCCATGGGGATGGTTATTTAATTGATCGTCCCTGTCCGTCCTGTCATGGGGAAGGACGATTGCTCAAGGAAGCCTCGCTCAAGCTTACGGTACCAGCGGGGGTGGATGACGGAAATATCCTGCCCCTCCGCGGGGAAGGGCATCAGGGGATCAATGGAGGCGCTGCGGGCGACGTCTATGTGATCTTTAGCGTGACGGCCTCCGATCTCTTTAAACGCTCCGGGTCCGACCTGTATTTGGACCTGCCCATCTCCTTTGCCCAGGCGGCGCTCGGAGACCAGATTGAGGTGCCCTGCCTGGAAGGAAAGAAGACCTTTGATCTCCCTAAGGGGACCCAGACCGGCGCCGAATTTATCTTGCCGGGGGAGGGAGTGGTCCATGTGCGCTCGGGTAAAAAGGGCGACCTGTATTTTCGCGTGCACATTCAAACGCCCACCCATCTCAATCGAGCGCAGGAGGAAGCCCTTCGCGCCTTCCAAACGAGCATGGGGGAGGCGAGTGAAGCACAGGAAAGCTTTTGGGATAAAGTAAAGGACTTCTTTGACTGATATGAAAAATGCACGCTATCCATCTTTATTGGTGATCTATCCAAAAGAAATTGAGGAGGAGATGGAGCCTTTTCTCCTCTTTTCCGGCACCATTGGCAGTGAGCTGATGGACCCGGAGAGCTTGCGCCAGGCGGAGCAAACGGGGCCGGAGTGGGCCCTGTACGATGCGGCGGAGCTTCACCGGGCCCAGGAAGCGGAGCTGGGCCGCACCCTGAAAGAAGGTATGGCAGCCCAACGACTCTTTTTTGATTCCAATAGAGAAGGTCGGGCCCAAATGAATCTGCTTGTCCAGCGGCTTCAGGGTCCATTTCAAGGGCGGCTGGAAATCATAGAAGAAGCCCCTGTGGATAATAGCCACTGGAATGAGCAGTGGCGCTCCTTCTATCGGCCAATTTTGATCGATGACCAGCTCCGGATTTTGCCGTCATGGGAGGCAGTGCCGGAGGACGGCCTTCGAACGATCCGCATCGAACCGGGCATGGCTTTTGGGACGGGCACCCATGAAACGACGTCCCTCTGCCTGCGCCTGCTCCTTCAGCAAAATCTGGTGGACTGCCGTCTGCTGGATCTGGGCACGGGATCTGGCATTCTTTCGATTTTTGCCAAGATGGCCGGCGCCGCTTCGGTGATGGCAACCGATATCGACGAGGATGCCCTGAAAACGGCTCGGGCCAATGCCGCGCTTAATGGCCAACAGGAGATTGATTTTCGTCATTCCGACCTTATGGAGGAGGTGGAGGGGGACTTTGACTTCATCGTAGCCAACCTGCTTCTGCCCCTGGTCAAACGCCTGCTTCCGGCTTTGCCGGAGCGGCTGAAAGCAGGGGGGCGCCTCCTGCTTTCGGGTCTTTTAGTCAATCAGCTGGAGG
This sequence comes from uncultured Tissierellia bacterium, assembly GCA_902489145.1. GTDB lineage: Bacteria > Bacillota > Clostridia > Tissierellales > Peptoniphilaceae > Kallipyga. The sequence continues at coordinate 29,795 of CABTYV010000009.1, forward strand.
AGGTCCAGCGACTGGCAAAATTGGTCGGCCTAAGCGAAACGGCGCGCCTGACGGACGGCGAGTGGGGGGCTCTTCTTTTCAAGGAGAGCGTCCATTCCTAAAGAAGGAGGTTGACTTGAAAAGGGTTGCTTTTTACACCTTGGGCTGTAAGGTCAATCAATATGAGTCGGAAGCGATGGAGGAGCTGTTTTTGCAGGCGGGCTATCAATTGGCCCGGGCAGATGAGCCTGTTGATGTTTTTGTGGTCAATACCTGTACGGTCACCCACGTCTCTGATGCCAAATGTCGGCAGGCCATTCGACGGGTGAAGCGGCAGAACCCCTTGGCTGTGATTGCTGTGGTAGGCTGCTATGTCCAGGTGGCCGCCAAACGCGTGCGCGCCATGGAGGGCGTTGATATCCTGATTGGCACAAAGGGGCGAGGTCATATCGTAGAGGATGTGGAAGCCTTTCTTGCGGAGGGCAAGCCCATTGTGCGGATTCCGGATCTGAAGGAGGAGGTCGCCTTTGATTCGCTCTCGATTTCCCGCGAGCTTTCTACGACCCGGGCTGCTGTAAAAATCCAGGAGGGCTGCGATATGTATTGCAGCTACTGCATCATCCCCTATGCGCGGGGCCCGATTGCGTCTCGTTCCCAGGACGAGATCCTGGAGGAGGTGAAGCGCCTGCTGGCGCACGGGATCCAGGAAATCGTCCTGACCGGCATTCACGTGGCCTCTTATGGAAAGGAAGCGGGACGCGGGGAGGACCTGGTTGACCTGGTCGAAGCCCTCTCCGTCCTTCCGGGCTTAGCCCGCATCCGCCTCTCTTCGATTGAACCGCGCTGGGTCAATGAAGAGAAGCTGATTCGAATGCGGGACTGCGGGAAGCTTTGCGACCACTTCCATCTTTCGCTCCAGTCGGGATCGGATGCCGTGCTTCGCGCCATGAACCGAAAATATGACCAGGCCCTTTATGCTGAAAAATTGGCCACCATCCGATCCATTTTTCCATCAGCCGGCTTGACCACCGATGTCATCGTCGGCTTTCCAGGAGAGCGCGAATCGGATTTTCAGGCAACGCTTGATTTTTGCCAGGCGATGGCTTTTTCGAAGATTCACATTTTTCCCTATTCGCCCCGTCAGGGGACCCCGGCCGCCCTCTTTCAGGGTCAAGTGGATCCCGCGGTAAAAAAGGAGCGGGCCCAGCGCTTAGCTCAGCTGGAAAGAAAGCTTCGTCATGATTTTATGGATGGGTCGGTTGGCCAGCCGGTGGACGTCCTTTTTGAAGAAGGAGCGGATCCGACGCTGATGTATGGCTATACCAGTAATTATTTGAGGGTTCAGGCGCCGAGAGATGAAAATCGGGTAAATAGGATCATGAGTGGAAGAATTACGGGAAGAGTCGGCGAGATTTTGACCTTTCAAGCCGATTCAGAAGGAGGGAACCATGTCTGATTGCATTTTTTGTAAGCTCGCCCAAAAAGAGCTCCCAACTGAGGTCGTTTATGAGGATGATGTCGTATTTGCCTTTCGGGATGCCCATCCCGCGGCGAAGATCCATTATCTATTCATTCCCAAGCTTCATGTCGCTTCGCTCAATGACCTGAGTGATCCATCCATCATCAGTCACATTTTTTCGGCCATTCAAAAGCTGGCAAAGGAAGAAGGCTTTGCGGAAAGTGGCTACCGGATTGTGACCAACTGTGGCGCAGACGGTGGACAGACCATCGGCCATCTCCATTTCCATGTCCTGGCGGGTGAGCCAATTCGTTTCCCAGGCTTCGATGAAGAAGCAGAATAAAGGAGGAGCAGGATGAAGGTAAAAAAGATCGGCATCGGCCTATTATTGTCCTTGTCGCTTTCTCTGGTGGCCTGTGGCCCCACCGTGGAGGCACCTGGTGATCATTCGAACGCATCGGAGTCGGTAGAGTCAGTGGCAAGCCAATCCTCCCAACCGGCCTCAGAAAATCATTCAGAAGCATCTTCCGAGCCTTCTGCTTCGCAAGCACGCTTAAGCGACCAGGAAGAGCAGGAGCTCCATGACTTGGTCAAGCAGGTACAGAGCATTCCCGTGGGCAGCGCTGGCGCTACCTTGCACACCTATGAGGTCTTTACGCATATGGCCAATGATTTTGCTTTTTATAAAGAAAAATCTGAAGCAAGCAAGCAGTTTTTAGCAAAAACAGCCAAGGAGCTGCCTCGTGAGGAGGATTTAGGCGCCCAGTTGGATGCGATGTTCTATGCGGTCCTTCAAATGGACGAAAATTTGGATGCCATGAAAAAACAGGTTCAGGATGCGGGGGTCCAGTTAGATCCAAAGTTGGGACGCGGCGAAATGGAAGCCATGCTACGGGCCATTGCCACGGGCGCAGGTTTGCAGTGGGATCCGAAGGAAATGAAGTAAGCTTCTTGCACGAATCGAAAAGTCGGGGTATAATATTTTGTATTAATTTGACTCCGAGGGGGTGAGGATTTTGCCAGAGATTCGTGTAGGAGAGAATGAATCGATTGAAAGTGCATTAAAACGATTCAAACGCTCTTGTGCACGCGCCGGTACTTTAGCAGAATATCGCAAGCGCGAGCACTACGAAAAGCCGTCTGTCAAGCGGAAGAAGAAAAATGACGCGGCGCGTCGTAAGAATAGAAGTAAATAGTGCCTTTGAAATGCCTATGACAGCTCGGAGCGAGGGTTCGTCCGGCTGTAGGAGGACCGGGTTTAGTGGAAGTGTCACGGGACCCGGTCTTTTTTTGAGTTTAAAAGGGAGGCGATGGTCTTCCCTTTCCAACCATCGGCTAGCTGGAGAAAAAAGAGAAAGACGGGTATAAAAATAAGGATTCGTGAACAGGTCCGCCCGACAAACGGAGAATATAGAAAAGTAGAAAGGAGCGTTTCATGCCCATTCAGCTGATTGGCACCAGCTTGGTCTTGATTGCCGTTTTATTGGCAGTTGGTGCGCTATTTTTATCGCATCGCAGCCTGCTGGGCTTTTTGAGTCTGGCCAGCCTTGCAGCTTATCTTTTTTTGATGGTGAAGGCCGGCTATGCCAATGGGATGGAGGTCACCTATCTGATTGTGGGACTGATTTTGCTGCTCGTTGAGGTCTGTATTCCAGGCTTTGGCCTGGTTGGCACGGTGGGACTCGTCCTTCTATCACTGGGCTTGCTAAACACGGCGCATGATCCATTAAGCGGTCTTGCGACCCTTGTCGCCGGTTTGGTCGTTGGGCTGGTGGCCGGGATTCTTTTTGTAAAGGCCGGTTTTCAGTCCAGCCTGCTTCAAAAATCGGTGCTGGACACACGGCTTAAGAGCGAGGACGGTTTTATTGCCCGAAAGGATGGGGCGGATTATCTGGGCAAGACCGGTCGGACGCTTACGCCCCTTCGCCCGTCAGGCGCGATCGAGGTGGATGATCAAAGGCTTGATGCGCTCACCGACGGCCTTTTCATTGACCGAGGATGCAGCGTTGAAATTTATGAGGTTTCCAATGGTCGCCTTCTTGTCCGCCCGGTAAGAGAGATGGGCCCGGAGGAGGGAAAATAACTGGTAAATCGATCGGTCGTGATCAGATCGATCGGTATGGATATAAAAGTGGATCGAAATCAAAGGACGCCCATAGGATGGGCGAAAAAAAAGGAGCGAGCAATGCCATTTTTCGATTGGAACATTCCCCTGATGATCATCATTGTGGCTTTTTTGGCCATCTTTTTCACCATGGTTCCGGTGGGCCTTTGGATTACGGCCAAATTCTCCGGGGTCCGGATCAAAATTTCTGATTTGATCGGGATGCGCCTGCGCCGGGTCAACCCCTCCAAAATCGTCAACCCCATGATCAAGGCGACCAAGGCAGGCTTGGATATCAATATTTCGGAGCTGGAAGCGCATTATCTGGCCGGCGGTCGGGTCAATGCCGTCATTGATGCCCTCATCGCCGCTCAGCGGGCCAACATCAGCCTCGATTTTAAAGAAGCGACGGCGATCGATCTGGCCGGCCGCAATGTTTTTGAAGGGGTTCAGGTCTCCGTTAACCCCAAGGTGATTGAGACGCCGACCATTGCAGCGGTCGCGAAAAACGGCATCGAAGTCATGGTCAAGGCCAAGGTGACGGTCCGGGCCAATATCCAGCGCCTGGTTGGCGGGGCCGGAGAGGCGACCATCATTGCCCGCGTCGGATCTCCTGTCGG
>CABTYV010000010.1 GCA_902489145.1 uncultured Tissierellia bacterium
CCGACTCCGCTTGGTCTGCTCCATCGGTCGACCGCAGGCCGACTCCGCTTGGTCTGCTCCATTCGTCGGCCGCAGGCCGACACTGCTTGGGTTTTCGCTTGTCGGGCCATAACCTGCATTCTCCGTGTATTGCGATCGCCAACAGGAATGCGCCAAGCCGCCGACTCCTTTTATTCCATTTCGAAGGCGCCGGTGTAGAGCTGATAGTAGACGCCTCGCTCCTGGATGAGGTCCTGATGGCTGCCGCGCTCAATGATGTGGCCCTGATCCATCACCATGATGACATCGCTATCCTCGACAGTGGAGAGGCGATGGGCAATGACGAAGACCGTCCGTCCCTTCATCAGGCGGTTCATGCCTTCGAGGACCAGCTGCTCTGTGTGGGTGTCGATCGAGGAGGTGGCTTCGTCAAGGACCAGAGCCGGGGTATCCGCTACGACCGCCCGGGCAATGGAGAGGAGCTGGCGCTGGCCCTGGGAGAGGTCGGCCCCATTGGCCTCCAGCTTGGTGGCGTAGCCTTCGGGCAGGCGGGAGATGAAGGAGTGAGCACCGGCCAATTTGGCCGCTTCGATACACTCCTCATCACTTGCCTCTAGCCTGCCGTAGCGAATGTTGTCCATGACCGTCCCGGTAAAGAGGTTGGTGTTTTGCAGAACTAGGCCAAGACTTTTACGAAGATCCTCCTTCCGGATCGTGCGAATATCGATCCCGTCATACAGGATTTGGCCGGTATCAATCTCGTAGAAGCGGTTCATAAGGTTGGTAATGGTGGTCTTCCCCGCGCCCGTCTCCCCGACGAAGGCAACCTGTTGGCCCGGTTCTGCGTAAACTGAAATATCATAGAGCACCTGTTGATCGGGCACATAGCTGAAATCGACATGGACCAATTGCATGGCGCCCCGCATGGGCTTGAGGGTGAAGGTTCCGTCTTTTTCCGGAAGCTTCCAGGCCCAGTGGGCCGTCCGCTCGCTCGTTTCGACCCATTGGCCGTTTTCCTCGCGAACAAGGACCAAGCGCACCTGGCCCTCATCAATCTCGGCGGGCGTGTCCAGCAGGCGGTAAATGCGCTCCGCCCCCGCCAGAGCCATGACCAGGGAATTGATATTTTGGGCGAACTGGTTCACGTTACCCGTAAACTGCTTGGTCATATTGAGGAAGGGAATGAGGATGGAGAGGGAAAAAACGGTGCCTGAGAGGGAGAAATTGGGCAGCCCGCCCAGGAGGTAGGCCCCACCGACCGCCGCCACGATCACATAGAGGACATTGCCGATATTCATGATGATCGGACCGATGGCATTGGCGTAGGCATTGGCCCGATAAGAAACCTGAAACAGGGCCTCATTTTTTTCGGCCATTGCTTTGGTAGTCGCCTGCTCGTGGTTGAAGACCTTGATGACCTTCTGCCCCGTCATAGCCTCTTCCACGTAGCCCTGGAGCTTGCCCAGCTGCTCCTGCTGGTCCACAAAATAGCGAGCCGAACCGCCAGCCAATTTTTTGATCGTGAAGAACATGGCCACGACCCCGACCAGGACCACCAGCGTCATCGGCACGGAGTAGTAAATCATGATAAAAAAGACCGTGAGGACAATGAGCCCCGCCCGCACCATATCCGGCAGGGCCCAGGCGATCATCATGCGCAGGGATTGAATGTCGTTGGTGTAGTAAGACATCAAGTCTCCATGCTTATTCTGATCGAAGAAGGAAATGGGCAGGTCCTGCATATGATTGAACATGCGCTGGCGAAGCTTGTGCATAAAGGTCTGCGTAATCACCACCAGGCCCTGGGTGTAAAAGGTAAAAAGGACCAGGGAGATCAGGTAAAGACCCACCAGACCCAGCAAAAGGGGAAAAATAGCTTCCTTCGCCTGGGCCCAGGAGCTGTTACCCGCATGAAGATAGTCCGTCACGACGGCCAGGATTTTTTGCTGGAAAATGGCCGGCACCGCCGCCAAAACCGCCGTTAGAGCAGAACAGAGTAAAACCGAAGGCAGGAGCACTGGCGCATGGGCAAAGAGATCCTGGAGCAGGCGGAACAATATGGTGCGTTTGTTTTTATTTTTTTCTTGATCCTTATTCACCGATCTGCCCTCCCCTCTGTCTTTCGTAGGTATCCCGGTAGTCCGCATGAGACTGAAGCAAGTGCTCGTGACGGCCAATGGCATCCACCGTACCCCCCTTGAGGAGGATGATTTGATCACAATCCTTCACGGATGAAATCCGCTGGGAGATGATGATTTTGGTCGCCTCCGGCAGTGCCTCCCGAAGCCCTATCCGAATTTTGGCCTCCGTCTTGGTATCCACGGCCGAGGTAGAGTCATCAAAAATCAAAATCTTGGGCTTCTTCAAAAGGCTGCGGGCGATGCAAAGTCGCTGTTTTTGGCCGCCCGATACATTGGTCCCTCCCTGTTCAATCAGGCTATCATAGCCTTTGGGAAAGGCACGAATAAAATCATCCGCCTGGGCAATGCGGGCCGCCCATTCCAGCTCCTCCTGGCTGGCCTCCGGATTGCCCCAGCGCAAATTCTCCGCAATGGTCCCCGAAAACAGAACATTTTTCTGAAGGACAATCGCCACCTGGTCGCGGAGAGCCGAAAGGTCATAGCGTTGCACCTCCTCGCCCCCCACCAGGAGTCTGCCCTTGGTCACATCATAGAGCCGGGGGATCAGCTGAATCAGCGTGGACTTACCGGAGCCCGTCCCGCCCAAAATCCCCACCGTCCCTCCGGAGGGGATGGTGAAATGAATATCCGAAAGGGCGTCGGTCTCCGCCTCCTTCGAATAGCGGAAGGAAACATGGTCAAAAACCACCGACCCGTCGGCCACCGTCTGCAGGGCATCTGGCGGCGAAGTCAGACTGGAGCGCTCATCTAAGAGCTCCTTGATCCGACGAGCAGACTCCGCCGACATGGTAATGGCCACCAGGATGGTGGTCAGCATCATCAGCTGAATCATGATTTGAACCCCATAGGTCAGCATGGCCGACATCTGGCCCACATTGAGGCGTAGGCCGCCGCTCTTTACGGCCAGCTCTGATCCCAGAGCAAAAATAAAGAGCATATTGAAATTGATGGCCAGCTGCATGGCCGGTGAAGAAAGCTCCACAATCCGGTCCGCCTTGATGAAAATCCGCATCAGACGGCCGGAAGCTTTTTTAAATTTTCGCTTTTCATAGTCCGCACGGGCGTAGGCCTTGACCTCCCGAGCCGCCTGGACATTTTCTCCGACGGTTGCATTGATCTCATCAAATTGTCGAAAGGCCGCATGAAAGTAGGGCATGGCAAATTTGAACATGAGGCCAAAGGCCAGGGCCAGGAAGGGGATGATCAACAAAAAGGAAAAGGAGAGGCTGCCCGCCAACCGCCAGGCCATAAAAAAAGAAAAAAGAATGACCAAAGGAGCGCGGAAGGCGGTCCGGATCAGGGTCATGAAGGCAAACATGACATTGCCAATATCCGTGGTCAAGCGGCTGATCATCGACGGGGTCGAAAATTTATCGATATTGGCAAAGGAGAAGGTTTGAATATTTTGAAAAATATCCGACCGGAGATTGCGCGCCAGACCGGAAGAAGCCTTTGCGGAGGTATAGCCGGCGATGCCGCCGAAGGCGAGCGAAAGGAGGGCCATAAAGAAGAGCAGGATCCCGGTTTTTCCCACGGCCTGCATTTGCACCTGTCCCTGTTGCAGGCTATTGATCAGCTGGGCCGTCACAAAGGGAATCATGGCATTGATCACGGCTTCTAAAATAATAAAAAGAATGGTCAGATAGGTTTCTTTTTTAAAAGACCGGAGGGAGCCGAACAGCTGCCTCAAAACAGATAACATCAGACATCACCTACTCTCCAAATAATCCACCCTGCGAGCGCCAGCGCCTGGGCCACAGAAGCGTTGATAAAAAAAGAGAAGCGACAAGGCGAGGCCGCTTCCAAAGAAATCAATTCCCCTTATTTTATTATGGAAGCACGGTTTCGTCAACCTAGGATCCCCTGGCGCCGTTCGATTGGCACACACGCATCCCGGCTTTGCGTTACAATAGAAAAAAAGAACAAGATCGCCCGATGGCTCTACCGGGTTTGATCATGCCCACTGAAAGGAGCATCTATGGCTTGTACTACAATTTTAGTCGGGAAAAAAGCTTCCTATGATGGATCGACCTTGATGGCCCGCAACGAGGACTCCCCGGCCGGTGTCTTTACGCCCGTTCGCTTTCGCGTCGTATTGCCCTCAGACCAGCCCCGCCAGTACCGGTCCGTATTAAATCATTTCGAGATGACCTTACCGGAGAACCCCCTTCGTTATACCGCTGTGCCGGACTCGCCCGAAAAGGACGGGACCTGGGCCGCTGCCGGAATCAATTCTGCCTGCGTCGCCATGACCGCCACGGAAACCATCACCTCAAACGATCGCGTGTTGGGGGCCGATCCGCTGGTGACCTACCGTCCCGCTGTGGGGCAGCCGGGCGAAGCGGGCTATGAGCCGGAGCAAATCGGCGGGATCAGTGAGGAAGACCTGGTGACCATCACCCTGCCCTATATCCGGACGGCCCGTGAAGGGGTATTGCGCCTGGGCCAGCTGCATGAACGCTACGGGACCAGTGAGATGAACGCCATCGGCTTCTCCGATCCCAATGAGATCTGGTGGTTCGAATCCATTGGCGGCCACCATTGGATGGCCCGCCGGGTCCCGGACGATGCTTACGTCACCATGCCCAACCAGCTCGGGATCGATAGCTTTGATTTCGATGACGCCTATGGAGCCGGTAAAGAATACCTCTGCTCCGCCGACCTCAGCGATTTTGTCAAGGCTTATCATTTGGATTTGACCCTCAAGGGTAATTTTAACCCCCGTTTGGCCTTCGGCTCCCACTCTGATATGGACCATACCTATAACACACCCAGAGCCTGGGCCATGCAGCGCTATTTTAACCCCCACTGTGAGGTTTGGAATGGGCCAAGCCCCCGCTATACGCCGATTTCCGATGATTTGCCCTGGTGCCGGGTGCCCGAGGCCAAGATCACGATTGAAGATATCAAGGAGGTCCTCTCCAACCACTACCAGGCCACGCCTTATGACCCCTACCAGAAGGGGGCAGAGGAATGCTACCGGCCCATTGGGGTGAATCGGACCAGCCAGATCCACATCCTTCAGCTTCCCCCGGCCGATGATCCTACCCGCGAACCCATCCAGTGGATCAGCTTTGCTTCCAATGTGTACAATGCCGTCTTGCCGCTTTTCACCCAGGTCAATGAAAGCCCTTCTTATGTTTCCTACACCCCTGAGCGGGTCAGCACGGACTCCTTCTACTGGACCAACCGCCTGATCGGCGCCCTGGCCGATCCCTACTTTAAAGAATGCGGCGCCGCCATTGACCACTACCGCGAGGCCGTCCAGTCCCAGGGCCACTATCTGATCCACCAGGCCTTGGAGAAAAAGCAATCCCTCTCGGCCGACCAGGCTCATATTCTCCTGGAGTCGACCAATGAAGCCATCGTCCAAATGGCCAAAAAGGAGAGCGATGTCTGCCTGAGCAAGGTGCTGGATATCGCCTCCAACCACATGCGCAACGCCTTTTCCCGCTCCGATGCGTAGCAGGCAAAAAGGCCCCAGGCCTAAGAAGCAAGAAGTCATAGGAGGCCCCCATGCACGGTTTATTTGACCTCCAATCGGTCGGTTTCTGGCGTGATTTTGACCAGCTCCGGCTGATGAGCGCATCGCCCCGCAGGCGGGAGTTGCTCTCGCCCTACCACCCTCAGGTGCAAGTGACCCGGGTGCCGGAGCGTCGGATCGAAAAACAGGCCATGGCCCATTATGCCTCGCTCCCCTTCTCCGTCAGAGCCGGCCGGAGTGCCTGTGCCCTGGCCGCCGCCAAGGCGGGCCTGATGGGCGCCTGCGAGGAGGAGGACCTGGACCGCTTTTTGGCCCTGAGCGATCGCCTACTTCCAAGCTCATCTGCCGCCAGCAGGGGGGAGAAGCCCCCCGAAATCTGGCCCCGCCCGAAGGAAAACGACCAGGAGCTGGAATGGGAGCGGTCGCTTTTGGCCTTCCCCTGCCTGCCGGGCCAGCTGATTTTGGCCGCCGATACCATGGTGGTCTTCCAGGAGACCATCTATGATAAACCGGCGGATCTCGCAGCAGCGGAAGGGATGCTTCGCGCCTACTTTGGACAAACCCATGAGGTCGTGACCGGGGTCTGCCTGCGAAGTGCGACCCACATGGAATGCTTTTACTCTATCAGCGAGGTGCGCTTTGCCCCCTATCATCCTAGCCTGGAAAAGGCCCTCCAGGCCTATCTGGCCTCTTCTGCGCCCCTGGATAAGGCGGGGGCCTACGGGATTCAGGAGCTGGACCCCCGCTTCATTCGTGGCATCTTTGGAGATTACTCCACCATCATCGGTCTGCCGGTAGCGGAAATTGCCCGAAGGATCGCCCCCTATTACTGCGACCCAGAACCCATGGATTTCATCTCCCTGGACCAATTCACCCAGATGGCGGAAGCCATATTGGAAGACCTGCCCCCGGCCTGCTTCGAAGGGCTCAACGGCCAGGTCCAGATTCACCCCGAAGCCAAGCTCCATCCCGAAGCCCTGGACGAGGATCTGTATATTATGGGGCAATATGTACAAAATAAGCTGGGCCAGCACATTGACCTCTTTTACGGCTCCTTTCGAAAACACCTGGCCCGATCAAGCCGCGCACAGGTGGCCGAAAAGCTGCGAGAGGTGCTTTATCATGAATTTCGCCATCACCTGGAGGGACGGGCCGGGCGCAATGACCTGGCGCTGGAGGATGCGGCCTTTATCCAGCAGTACAAGGACCACCATTACTATTAATAACTGGGAAACGTAAAATAGTACAAAAAAAAGGGTCGGCGCCCTGCGCCGGCCCTTTTTTTCATATATCCTAATTGATCCGCTCGCCACTTTCGCCATCGAAGAAGTGAAGTGCATCGGGATCGAGGGTGAAGGTATAGGTCTGATCAAGCGCATAGGGCTTGTGACCCGGCTCGGAGATGACCAGGTCTTCTCCATTGGCCAATTTGCAATATAATAACTGCTCCTTGCCCAGCATTTCAATCACATCTACCCGAACCTGAACCGTATTACGACGCTCTTCCATGGGGAAGAAACGCTCGGATCGAATGCCCATATAGACCTTCTTGCCTGCGTAAGCTTGAAGGGCACTGTTGTGGTCTGGCAGGGCTTCAATTACCATCGAATCCCCCTTGCCCACAAATTTGCCATCTCGGATGGTACCCTCAATAATATTCATGGAAGGCGATCCGATAAAGCGGGCTACGAAGAGATTGGCTGGCTCATTGTAGAACTCATTCGGCGAACCGGCCTGTTGGACCACGCCCTCGTTCAGCAGGATGATTTTATCCGCCATCGTCATCGCTTCCGTCTGATCGTGGGTGACGTAAATAGAGGTCGTCGCCAAGCTCTTATGCAGTCGGACCAGTTCCACCCGCATCTGCTCCCGAAGCTTGGCATCCAGGTTGGAAAGTGGTTCATCCATCAGGAAAACAGACGGTTTTCGAACCATGGCCCGGCCCAGGGCCACCCTTTGACGCTGGCCCCCAGAAAGCTCCGAAGGCCGGTTATAGAGATAGTCCTCGATCTGGAGCACCTTGGCTGCCTCTAACACCCTTTGGTGAATGACTTCCTTGGCCTCCTTGCGCATCTTGAGGGAGAAGGCCATATTGTCATACACCGTCATATGGGGATAGAGGGCATAGGATTGGAAGACCATGGCAATATCCCGATCGGCGGGAGAGACCTTGTTCATCAGCTTGCCCCCAAAAAGCAGCTCTCCCTCTGTGATGGAGTTCAGCCCCGCGATCATCCGCAAAAGGGTCGATTTTCCGCAACCGGAAGGTCCCAGAATCACACAGAATTGCCCATCCTCGATGGTCAGATCAATATGACGGATCGTAAAATTTTCACGTCCTTCATATTTTTTCCCTAGATTTTTTAATTCAACTTTCATTCAAACCTCCCTTACCCCTTGACGGATCCCGCACTGAGGCCGGACACCAATTGATCCTGTAAGCTCATGAATAAAATGACGATGGGGATGGCAATGAGGAAGCCCCCCGCTGCAAATACCGGTTCTCTGGCCGTTCTCATATCGCTGATCAGTGTATAAAGCCCGGTCGCCAGGGTGTAATCATTAACATTGGTCAAGAGAATTTTCGGCGTCATGTAATCCATAAAAGGGCCAATGAAGGACCATAGAAAGATGATGGCCAGCATCGGCTTGGCAATAGGCATCACAATCAACCGGTAGACCTCCATATTGGAGCAGCCGTCGATCTTAGCCGCATCATCGAGCTCCGGTGAGATGGAATCGATGTAGCCCTTCAGAATAAAGGTGTTGGAGGCAATGCCACCCCCGGCATAGATCAAAATTAGCATGACCGTGCGCGAGAAGGGGGGAAATACCCCCGATACGATCGAGTGAATGGCATAGTAAGCCGTAATGCCCGCAAAGGCCGGAATCGTCTGGATCAACATGATGGAGAGCAGGCTCGCCTTTTTCCCCTTAAAACGGAAGCGCGAATACGCATAGCCCGTAAAGGATACGAACAAGAGGGTTAAAAGCGCCGATATGCCCGCGATCTTGATGGTGTTCCACATCCAGTGAAAGAAGGGGGTCTGGGTGAACAGGTACTCAAATTGCTTGAAGCTAAACTGGTAGGCCCCTTCAAAGCTGATGTACTTGTTCTGGTTGCCGTTGAAGGAGGAAATGATCATCGTCCCCAGGGGGACAAGGATTGCGAGTGCCCAGGCGATCAGGACCACATAGGAGAAAAAGAGGCCAAGCTTGCCTTTGGCATCCAACGGCTGCTGGTCGGACAAATATAGGGTTGAATTTTTCTTTTTTTTCATCGCCATACTAGTACTCCTTAAATGCCGCGGTCCGGGAATAGCCGATGAAGGTCACCAAAATCAAGACCAGAGAGATCAGGATGGTGATCGCGGCCCCCATGCCCTGGTACTGGTTTTGAATCGTCAGCTTGTAAATATACGAGATCAACAGATCGGATGACCCGGCCAGGTTCCCATAGACGGTCGGATTGAAGGGCCCGCCGCCGTTGAAGAGATAAATAATAGAGAAGTTATTAAAATTCATCGTATACTGGCTGATCAATAAGGGGCCCGTCTGAAAGAGGACCAGGGGGACGGTAATTTTGCTCAAGCGCTGAAGCGCGGTTGCCCCGTCAATCTCAGCCGCCTCATAGAGATCCTTGGAAATCCCCTGTAGGACCCCGGTGGTGAGCAGGAAAATATAGGAAGAGCCCAGCCAGCCCTGGATCAAAATCAGGGCCATTCGGGTAAGGATGGCTGAATTCTTTACATCCAGATCGGTATGGAAAAGACCATTCAAGGCCTCCGTAAAGGGGCCCCCGCGTCCCAGCATAATTGAAAAGAACATGATGGTAATGAAGGCGGGTACGGCCCAGGGCAAAAGATAGATCGTCCGGAAAAAGCCCTTCCCCCGGATCCGCTCCTGGTTGAGCAGAAGGGCCAGAAGAAAGCCGATCAGTATCGAAAGGGTGGAAGCCGCAAGGGTCCAAATCAGAGTCCAGCCCAGGATGGTCCAGAAGGCGGATCCCGCCATGCCTTCCCCTTTGATCAGGGCAAGATAGTTGTTTAAACCATACCACTGGAATTTGTTTTGGTGGCTGGGGTCCATATTGGTAAAGGAAATCAGGAAGGTGGTAATAATGGGCATCAGTACGATAAAGAGAATCACCACCAAGGCCGGCGTAGAAACCAGATAAGGGAAGCCATCCGTCTTTAGGGTGTTTTTCGTTTCAAACCAATTTTTCGGTCGAACCCCCTCAATTTCCTTTCTCTCCACGGTCCATACATCCTGAAAGGAAAGAATGAGTAGAAAGAGGGCGAGGAGACAGAAAAGAATGGCAATGATCCCTTCAATCATGAAGATGATCGACTTGTCAAGCTTGGCCCCTCCATTGGCCAGGTGGATCAGGCCGAAGATACCCTGACCCTGATAATTCCCAAAGCCCAGGGCATAAGGCAGGGCGACCAGGTAGAGAAAGAGCGTACCCAGGAATAGGAAAAAGGCCTTCTCCTTTTGCCCATTCCAAAGCTGACCCAAGCCGGGCAATAAAAAGGTGAGGAAGGCTTTAAAGGGACGTTTCTTTTCTAATTCGACCGGGGTACGGCGCCGAACATCTGCAATATCCGATTCCAAAAGCTTGATGGCGGTAGCGAGATCCACCTTTTGCCGGTGTTTGATATTTTTAATCTCTTCTTCCAACGAGACCTTTTGATCCAGATAGCTCAAGGCCTGCAGATCATCCGCAGCCCGCTTTTTTTTCATTTTTACTTGACGCTGGTAGGCTTTTTTGGAAACCAGTCCCTGCTGAAAGATTTCCTTTGAATGAGCCAGTTCAGCCTCCAGGGCTTTCTGGCGCTTTTCCTGACGGGTTTCTTTTTCCTGTAGGGCACTCGCCCGCTTTCCTTCATCTAGATGGGCCAGTTCCGCTTGACGGGCCAGGAGCCGTTCCTTCAGGCTTCGATCCAGGTCAATAATATCCGGAATATGGCGCATCTCATGCGCCGTTGTATCCGCCTTTAATACCGCATCATAGGTTAAATCACGGTGGGCTTCGTAAAATGCATGACTTCCCTGGGCCACATAATAGCGCTGGTTGAGGCGGTTTACCTCTTTTCGCTCCGAAACCGGGGCCAGGCCCTCCGCTTCCTTTTTGAGGCGTGTCAACAGCTCCGCCTCTTCCTTTTCATACTGGCTCAGGGCTTGAATATAAGGGTGAGCAGAACGATTTCTTCGGATTTGATTGGCTTCTTCTGTTCCTTGTGCTTCTATTAGATCGATGAGATAACGATTTTTTCGGTCATAGAGCCGGCCGAACTCATCCTGAATTTGGATTGGATAGGCCATCCGTCACCTGCTTTCTTGCGTTCGAGACGTCTGTGAGAGGAGAAAGAGTATGATCCCCTGAAAAAAGATCAGGAAGTACCAAAAAATAGAGGCGGTACGAAGGCTGAAAACCAGACCGACCAGGGAAAGCAGGTTCAGCCCACTCATCAGCACCTGACTCATGCGGGGCTGGCGTCCCCAGGTCTTCGCCGTCAAAAAATAATAAAGAGCGGTCATCATCGGGGTGAAAATCGTAGTCAGCAGCTGAAATAAAATATGAGCAATATAAGCATCCCGCCCCCCGTCCGGTTGGAGCTTGCGGTAGGCTTGGAAAAACGCCTCACTCTTTGCCATCAAAAGCGATTCCAGACAGGCAAAGAAAATATACAGCCCTATGGCCAATAAAAGGGGTAAGATCAACCGCTGTGCCTGTCTATTTTCCTGGATGGACTGGTTTTGTGGGCTTGCTCCTGCGTTCTTTTCTTCCATCGCTTCCTCTGCGCTTTCTCTCTGTGAAAAAAGGGCCTCGGGGCCGAGCTGGGTCGGCCCCGATGGTCCTGCCTGCTGATATTTTATTTAAAGTTGGCCATCATCGCCTTGAAGGAATCCTGCAAAAGCTTATAGGCGGCTTCCGCATTCTGGGGCTGCTCTGCATTCCAAGAGAGCATCCCGTTTTGCCAGGTATCCCAAACCTGACCATACTCTTTAAATAGTGGCCGGGAAACCGCCTTCTGATAACCATCAATGGTCGCAGCGATAATCGCCTTGTCGTCTTCCGAAAGCTTGTCCATCTTCATATAGTCATCCTTTGAGACATTCTCCAGGATTTTACCGGTAGTCTGGTAGAAGGATTCGGCAAACTTCGGATTGACAATCTCTTCGATCAAAGCAACGGCTAAGGCCATCTTGTCCTTGTCTCCCTCGATCCGAGAATTGATGCCCAGCCCCCAGCCGCCTTGCCAGTGTTGAAACGGCTTTCCGGCGATGGTAATCTGACCAATCGGATAGAGTGCGAGCTTTCCGTCGCCCACCTTTTCCTTGATCGGTGCCTGCTCCCAGGGGCCGCCCAGGCGGAGCACGCCCCCATTGCCCGTCTTGGTCTGCTCATCAATCCAGGCCATCGCATTTTTCTTGTCAAAGAGCGGGGTCTTCTTTTCGTTGTGCTTGGCCCAATAGTTGTAGAGGCCCGTAATGACGGCTTTTTGGTCTTCATTTAACGCTGCAAAATCCTTGACCATATCTGTAACCAGCTTGCCATCTTTTTCCTTATTCAGCAATTCCAGGCCGCCAGCATTGGCCGCCGCCACCCCATACCAGCAATCATGAATCGGAATCAGAATTTCCTCCGGTGCCTTGATATCATTGAGCTCCAGAGGCTGATCCAGCTTGATGCCCTGTTTTTCCGCATTGGTGACATTGGCATAGGTGATCAGCGTTTCGATGTTCATGGGGAAGGCCAAATATTTGCCATCGACCTTGAAATTGCCCCCCAAGCCCTTGTTGAAATCATCCCAGCCCCCGATGGTCTTGGCCATGGCTTCACTATCGAGATCCGCTAGGATCTGGTTTTGGGCCATGCCGTAGAGCCGGTCGGCCGGCAATGCCATCACATCGGCTACATCCTTGTTCGTCGCATCCGTGTTGTCAATCGTATCCAGGTGTTCAAAGGCACCGATCTTTCGAATGGTGATCGTCGCATCTGGATTTTTTTCCTTGACCCGCTGAATCGCCGCTTCATAGTAGGGTACCCAGGCTTCCTCGGCCTGAACCGAAATTTCGGCCTTCACTCCGCTGGCCGGTGTCTGTCCGCTAGTGCCCTGGTTTGAGGACTTCTTGTCTCCCCCGCCCCAGCAGGCGGTCAGGCTCAGCGCCATGGCAAGTGCCATCGCCAGCAATGCTTTTCTTTTTTTCATACATTCCCTCCTTCGTTTTGGGTGTCGATGAACCATGGAGCATTTATGATAAAAGGGCCTGATCTTCGCCCTTCGATCGCTATTCCATCTCGACAGATCCAGGCGCTTCCCCGCCTGAGTCCGATTTTACTTCGCTCTCTTCCCTGGGAGCGCGAAAATAGGTCTTCATATAGTCCAGCATCCGTCTTTTAATTTCCCCATTCTGATCCTCCAGGGCCAGTCGCCAGGCCCAGTTGCCGCTGGCGATGCCGGGCACATTGATCCGTGCCTCATTGCCCAGGCCAAAGAGGTCCTGGACGGGAAAGATGGTGAGCCGACAGACCGAGGCCAGCAGGGCTCGAATAGCCCCCCAGTGGATCCCCTCCTGGTCCTGAAGCTGGAGGTAGTGGGCAATGCGCTGCCGGTCCTGCTCGCTGTGTTGCTCATACCAGCCCAGGAAGGTATCGCTGTCATGGGTGGAGGAGTAGACCACAGCATTTTTTTCGTAGTTATGGGGCAGGTTGTCGGAATCATCGCCCCCGAACGCAAACTGGATGACTCGCATGCCCGGAAAGGCCAATTTCTTTTGTAAATCCCGGACCGCCGGTGTCACTGTCCCCAAATCCTCAATAATTAAGTTCAACTCAGGGATCTCTGCCTGAAGCCGGTCGAAAAGGGCCTGACCTGGGCCTGGCAGCCAGGTCCCATTTTTAGCCGTCTTCTCTGCGGCAGGAATGGCATAATAATGGATAAAACCAATAAAGTGATCCAGGCGCAGGACATCAAAGAGGGCCATCTGGTGGCGCACCCGAAAGACCCAGTAGGCATAGGCTTCCTTCCCCAGCTTGTCCCAATCATAGAGGGGATGGTTCCAACGCTGTCCATCCGGCGAGTAGCCATCGGGCGGCACGCCGGAAACCATGCGCGGCCTTAGGTCGGCATCCAGCTGAAAATACTCCGGATGGGCCCAGCAGTCCGCGGAGTCCATGGGCATGTAGATCGGCAGATCGCCGATCATCTGGATCCCTTTTTGATTGGCATACTGCTTGAGGGCTCCATATTGGCGGAAGAAGGTATACTGAAGAAAACGCTCGAAATCGATTTCTAACTGATGGGCCTGGATAAACCTCTGGAGGCCCTGCGGCTCCCTCCTTTTTAGGTCCTCTGGCCACGCCAGCCAATCCGATCCGTGAAGTGCTCGGATGGACTGATAAAGCGCGTAATCCTCCAGCCAGTCCTGATGATCCTTACAAAAATGGTCATAGGCAGAAGGACGCTCCTGCGCTTGAAATGCATCAAAGGCCCTCCGCAGCAAGGCCAGCTTGTTCGCTTCGATTTTCTCATAGTCGATCCAGTCCGCCCGCTCGCCCCAATCGGCCTCAGAACAGGCTTCCTGACTCAAAAGTCCTTCCTGAATCAGGTCCTGGAGGTCGATGAGATAGGGATTGCCTGCAAACGAGGACATGGCTGAGTAGGGAGAATGACCTGCGGTGGAATTGGTCGGTCCCAATGGCAACACCTGCCAGTAGGACTGATGGAGGTCGGCTAAAAAATCGACAAAAGCATAGGCCTCAGGCCCCAAGCTGCCGATCCCCCACGCAGAGGGAAGGGAAAAAATCGGCAAGAGGAGGCCGGAAGATCGTGGCATCATAGGAAAACTCCTTCCGAAGAGAAATATACAGAAAAGCCAGATGCTGGTCGCACGCCACTTTTACAAGCTTGTTTATCAATATTATACCCTAAAAAATGTTTTCCTGTATGTCAAACCAGCCTCCTGCTGGCGACAGGAGGCTGGTTTGCGCATTCGTGTATAAAGAGAAGGGAGCCCTCCCTGATTTTGCTTAAAAAGGCCAGGTGATGAGGGACCGGACCGAAATCCCCAGCTCCTCCAGCTTTTGGCGCCCCTCCAGTCCCGTAAGCTCAGTGATAAAGAGGGCCAGCGCGACCCTTCCCCCTGCGAGCTCGATCAGATGAGCGCAGGCCGCTGCCGTCCCACCGGTTGCCAGCAGATCATCTAAAATCACCAGGCGGGCCCCCGCCGGGACCGAATCCTGGTCCATTTCTACGGTCGCCTGACCGTATTCCAGATCATAAGAATAGGAGATGGTGCGGCCCGGTAATTTGCCCTCCTTGCGGCACATCAAAAAGCCCTTCCCCTCCGCATACGCCAGGGCGGCCCCCATGATAAAACCGCGCGCTTCGATACCGACGATATAGTCATAGTCTACGCCTGCCAATGCCTCCTGGAGCTGATGGATGGCGGCCTGGAAGACCTCTTTTTTCTGCAAAATAGGCGTAATGTCCTTGTAGGAAATCCCCGCCTTTGGGAAATCCTCAATAATGCGCATCTCATCGCGCAGCTGGATGGTCTTGGTCATATTCCTTCCTCTCCTTCTACTTTTTTAGTCCTGCTTCTTCCGCCTGAGCCGTCCGTACTTCCAGCTGATCCAGGGCCTCTTCTAGGAGCGAGCGCGTATCGAGCTTCGCCTCCTCCATCAAAACATCAGAAAGCTTGGGCCGGGTGTTGGGCGCATCCGGCGCAAAAATAGAACAACAATCATCATAGGGTTCGATGGAAATGTCATAGGTCTCAATGGCCCGGGCCTGGGCAATGATGTCATTTTTATCCGAGGCAATGAGAGGGCGAAGAATGGGCCTTCGCGCAGCCGCATTGACCACGGAAATCCCCTGAATCGTTTGAGATGCCACCTGCCCCAGACTTTCGCCGGTGATAAAACAGTCATAGGAAAAGCGATCGGCCAGGGCTTCCGCGATCCGCATCATCATCCGCCGGGACAGGAGGGTGGTATAGCGGCTATCGCAGTGGGCATGGATGGCCTCGTAGGTAGTGCGCAAATTGACCAGGTACAGGGGCAGGGGACCCGTCGATTCCCCCATCTTCTCCGCCAGCCGGATGGCCTTATCCTGGGCCCGTTCGGAGGTATAGGGGTAGGAGTGAAAATGAAGTCCGCCCAAGGCCAGGCCCCGTCTTGCCATGGCATAGCCTGCCACCGGCGAATCAATTCCGCCTGATAGCAGGAGCAGGCCCCGTCCACCGGACCCCCCGGGCAGGCCGCCCAGCCCCGGAAAACGGTCCAAAAAGAGGAAGGCGTCATTTCGAACATCCACATGAAGGCGGATGGTCGGCTCATGGACGTCGACTGAAAGGGCCGGGAAGCGGTCCAGCAAAATCCCCCCCAATCGGGCACAGAGCTCGGGCGTGGTGAGGGGGTAGGCCTTATCCGCTCGTTTGGCCTCCACCTTGAAGGTGAGGGGCTGATCACTTTTCGATAGCACTTCCAGTCGCTCCTCCATCATCTCCAGGGCCAGGGCGCAGATCGACTCAAAATCTCGCTCACACCGCCTACTTGGCGTGATATAAGCCAAGCCAAACACCTTTTGCAGCTGACGGACCCCCTCTTCGACGGCCTCCTCCGGCAGCTCCAGGAAAAATTTCCCCATCTGAAAATAGGTTTGAGTTACGGGCAGCTGACGCATATTCAGCATAATATGCTGGACGGCGTTATTGACAAAAAAGCTTCGGTTTTTTCCCTTGAGCATCAGCTCCCCAAAGGAAACGGAAATGACCCAATCCTTATGCATGCTCCCTCCATCCTGTCATTTGGCGAATACGGGCGATGTTTTTTTCCAGGGCGTCGAAAAAGGGATCCACCTCCTCCGGCCGGTTTTCCATGCCGAAGGAGATCCGTAAAATGCCCTCCCCGTACTCCGGCGAAAGTCCGATGGCTTCGATCACGCGGCTGGCCTTGCCCAAGGAGCAGGCCGAACCGGAGGAAAAATAGTAGGCCTCTTCTTCCATCATATGCAGCAGGACTTCTGCCTTGATGCCCAAGATCCCTACGTTGAGCAGGAAGGGATTGACCGGCGCCTCGGTGGGCGAATTGAGCCGGGCCCCCGGGATCCGCCCAATCCGTTCGCACGCCCGCTCATAGCAGGCCCAAATCGTCGCCTGCTCCTCCTTTACATACCGGTCCATGAGCGAAAGGGCCTTGGCAAAGCCCGCAATATAGGCCACGTTTTCGGTACCGGCCCGTCTTCCGTCCATCTGTCCGCCTCCATCTAAAAGAGGCGGGTAGGCAAGACCTGGCCGGACATAGAGCAGGCCGATGCCCTTAGGTCCGTGAATCTTATGCGCTGAAGCCGCAAAGGAGTCCACCTGGCCCTCCGCCAGCGGAATGGGAAATTTACCCAAAGCCTGGGTCGCATCGACATGGAAGAGGGTTTTGGGATTGGCTTCCTTGATGGCCTGGCCAAGCTCGGCAATGGGATTGAGGGAGCCCAGTTCATTGTTGACCTGCATGACCGCAACGAGGGCCGTACGCGCATCGATCGCTTTTCGAACCTGGTCCGGACGCACCCGGCCATAGGCATCTACCGGCAGAAAACGGACCTCCACGCCCCCTCGAACCGCCGTTGACAGGCTTCCCTCCGCCATATGGCGCGCTGTGGTATAGACTGACGAATGCTCGCTTACCGGGACGAGGATATTGGGCTGGTCCTTCCCCCAGACGGCCCCCCGAAGGGCCGTGTTGTTGGACTCCGTAGCGCAGGAGGTGAAAATGATAGACGACTCTGCTACCCCCAGGATACGGGCCATTTCCCGCGTGCTGGCCCGGAGGGTCTGCTCTGCCTCAAAGCCCTTGTGGTGGAGGGAGGAGGGATTGCCCCACTCCTCTCGCAGAACCCGGTCAATGACCTCGATCACCTGGGGATGGGGCGGGGTCGTCGCTGCATTGTCAAAATAAATCATCTCAATCCTTCTTCCTAACCCGCTCGCTTGCACCAACGAGTGGGCGGCAAAATGATATACTAAAAATCAGGAGTACCTGGATTTTAATTTACCGGCTCTATTTTATCATAGGAGAAAAAAATGTCTGGGAAAAGCGTTAATCCTTTTTTATTCTGGGACCGACCGGAGGCGGTTAGCTTCCTGGATATCGAAACGACCGGCCTGTCCCGGGACCGGGACCGAATTTTCTGCCTGGGTTTGGGGTCGTTGGAAAAGGAAAAAAAGGTCGCCTATCATGCCTATTGGGCGGACCAGCCGGATGCCAACCTCAGGGAGCGGGTCCTCCTGGACCTGCTGCCTGAGCATTGGGCCGATCGCCCCCTGGTGAGCTACCACGGTGCTGCCTTTGACCTGCCCTTTTTAGCAGCCGCTTACCGGCGGTGGGGCCGCCCCCTTCCCACCCCCGTCCATCTCGATCTCCGCCTCTTTCGAGACCAGCGGCGCCGGCTTTTGGGCCTGACCCGGGCCAAAAGATCCGAGCTTGAGGCTTCGATTGGCTTCGAAAGAAAAAACCGTCTGACCGGCAAGGGGCTTTCCGAATCAGCCCGCTTTTTGGCCAATGAAGAGATCCGACGCCTGGTCCTCGCCCATAACCGAGAGGACGTGGAAGGTCTCGCTGCCCTCTTCGCGGCCCTTCAGCCCCTCCATGACCGCCTGCGCTTCGTCAGTGCTGCCCCTTTTTTATGCCCCCCCGATGCCAAGGAAAATCTCCTGGCACTCGACCAATGGACTCAAACGACCCATCAGGGCCAGGCCCATTTTTATTTGCGCCACCCCGTTCCCCTGGCTGGCTTCTTTGAATCCGATTTTGGCCGGCTGACCTGGTCAGGCGATGAACTCACACTGGAGCTCTCTTTGATCCATGGCCAATGGGACGGCCGCCCCCTCTCCGTGGCCGCCGCACCGGCGCCGATCGAAAATCAGGCCCCCTATGCCCTCCGTCCTCCCCTTTTCGTCGTTTCGGACGCGGACCGGGACTATGGGAACCACCTCATAGCCCTGGTCCACCAGCTCATCCAGCGCGCCGCAGAAAAAAATATTACTTGACGATCGGCGCGCTTTTCAGTACTATAGGGCGAACCGATTTCTTTTAACGTGGTACAGAGAGACCCGAAAGAAGCCACCGCCGATGGGCGGGAGCGGTAGAGAAGCCATCCAGAGAAGGACCCAATAGGCCTTCCTGCGCCTGCCTGCCGTTTTGACGAAATGTCTGATGCCTCCTTGTGGTCTCGCCACAAGGATTTTTTTATGCCGTCCGTCGAGTGACGGGCCGCAAGCATCCGATCAGAAAGGAGGGTTTGTGAGAATTAAAGCAGAGCTCATGGATGAGGAGGCTGTCCGCCGCTCCCTCCGGCGCATGGCCCATGAAATCGATGAAAGGGAAAGCCAGGCAGAAGGATATGTGCTTTTGGGCATTCGACGCCGTGGGGTCCCCCTGGCCCGGATGCTGGCCGAGGCGCTCGAGCAAATCAGCCAAAAGCCGGTTGCCCTGGGCCACCTGGATATTTCCTTTTACCGGGATGACCTCACCCACTCCGCGGCTCAGCCCCAGGTGAGCGAAACGCGTATGCCCAAGACCGGAACCCGGAACCAGCTGGTAATCCTGGTCGATGATGTCATTTATACGGGACGAACGGCTCGAGCGGCCATGGAGGCGGTGATCTCCCAGGGTCGGCCCGCCGCTATCCGGCTGGCGGTTTTGATTGACCGGGGCCACCGGGAGATGCCGATCCGCCCGGATTTTGTGGGAAAAAATGTACCAACCTCGAAACGAGAGACCATTCGCGTAGAAGTCCCGGAGTTTGAAGACCGACTCCGAGTACTCCTGGTCGAACGTCCGGAAGGAGCAGCTGATGAAGAAGTCCAATAGCGCGAGCCTATCGCTGCGGGGCGTCTCCTGCTACGTGGAGGGAGCAATGCGCCGCCTTGATCTCATCATCGAGGAGGGGCGGATCGTCGCGCTGGGGCCGGACCTCCTCTCCTGCCCCGATCTTACACCCTCTGAACCAGTTTTGGACGGGACGGGCCTGGCGGTGTTTCCCGGCTTTTGCGATCTCCATGTCCACTTTCGGGAGCCTGGCCAAGGCTATAAGGAAACCATCGGAAGCGGCGCCCTGGCGGCCGCTCATGGAGGCTATACGACGGTCTGCCCCATGCCCAATCTCACCCCCGTACCGGACAATCTGCCCCACCTGAAGGAAGAAGAGGTGGCCATTGACCGGGCAGTTCAGGAAGCCGCAAGGGAAGGCCGGACCCTCATCCGGATCGTCCCCTACGGATCCATCAGCCAGGGCGAAAAAGGGGCGGTCCTTTCCGATATGGCCGCCCTTGCCCCCTATGTCGCCGCCTTTAGCGATGATGGGGTTGGGGTCGCCTCCGAAGGGCTCATGAAGGAGGCCATGCGACAGGCCCGGTCCCTGGACAAGGCCATCGTCGCCCATGCGGAGGACCGGACCCTGGTCCAGGGCGGGATCATCCACGACGGGGACTACGCCAGGCGACACGGCCACCCGGGCAATCCCTCGGCCTCCGAGTATACCCAGGTCCAAAGGGACCTGGCCCTGGCCCAGGAAACCGGCGTCCACTACCATGTCTGCCACGTCTCCAGCCAGGAGTCCGTACAGGCGATCCTGGCGGCGAAAAGGGCTGGGTGCTCGGTGACCTTTGAAACGGCCCCCCACTACCTCTCCCTCACGGATGAAGACCTCCAGGAGGAGGGCCGTTTTCGCATGAATCCCCCCATCCGAGGCCGATCGGACCGTGCGGCCCTGCGCCAGGCCCTGGCGGACGGTTGGCTCGATGCCATCGCCACAGACCACGCCCCTCACAGCGAGGCGGAAAAATCGGGTGGTCTTGCTGCCTCCTTAAACGGTGTGGTTGGCCTGGAGACGGCCTTTCCCGTCTGCTACACCGACCTGGTAAAAACGGGCCTCCTGCCCCTGGCCCGGCTGGTGGAGGTCCTTTCCCTCCGGCCCTACCACACCCTCCGGCTCAAGGAGGTGATCGACCCCCGGGGCTTGACTGCGGATCCCGCCCTAGGCCTCCGAGAGGGGCAGAAGGCCACCCTGACCCTCTTCGACCTCTCCGAAGCCTACCGAATTGACCCCAAGGACTTTTTCTCCAAGGGCAAGTCCTCTCCCTTTACGGGCAAGGAGGTCTACGGTCGCTGCCTCTTGACCCTTGTGGAAGGCGAATGGGCCTACCAGGATCAGATCCGTCTTCAGGAAAGGAGGATCCATGCAGGAAGTACCCTTTAAAATCGTGAAAAATGAGCCGATTGCCCCCCAGGTATTTGACTTACTCCTGGAGGGCCCGACTCAGGCGATCGAAAAGCCCGGCCAATTCGTCCAGCTGGCCCTGCCCGGCTTCTACCTCCGCCGCCCCCTCTCGGTCTGCGACTGCAGAGAAGGACGGCTCCGTCTGATCTATAAGATCTTTGGCAAGGGCACCCTGGCCCTCTCCCAGCAAAAAGCGGGTGTCCTCTCACTTTTGACGGGGCTGGGCAATGGATTTGATGTTCCCGCGCCCGCAAGCCCCGTCCTGGTCGGCGGCGGGGTCGGGATTCCCCCCCTCTATTTTCTGGCCCGCAGGCTGGTGGAGACAGGCCAAAAGCCCCAGATCTTTTTGGGGTTCAATCGCCCTGAAGAGCGCTTTTTGACCGAGGATTTTCAGGCTCTGGGCCTGCCGGTGGTGGAAGCCGTATGGACGGGCGGTCCGGGTGTCTTTCACGGCAGCGTCGTAGAGGCCCTGGACCAGGCGCGGCAGGAGGAAGCCTTGATCAATCCCTATCTCTATGCCTGCGGCCCACGCGCCATGCTAAAAGCGCTCGCCGCCTGGATGGACCAGGCGCAGGTGGACGGCCAATTTTCCCTGGAGGAGCGCATGGCCTGTGGCTTTGGCGCCTGCATGGGCTGCACCATTCAGACCCAAAATGGTCCACGCCGGGTTTGTAAAAACGGTCCGGTCTTTTCGGCCAAGGAGGTCTTATGGTCTTAAATCAAGCCCCTCAAAACCGCCTCAGAACCCAGCTTGGGGACTGGGCCCTGGACAATCCCATCATTCCGGCCTCCGGCTGCTTTGGCTATGGTCAGGAATTTGCCGCCCTCTATGATCTGGATCAGTTGGGCTCCATTGCCATCAAGGGCACCACGCGTACTCCCTGTCCCGGCAATCCCGTCCCCCGGATCGCGGAAACCCCCTCGGGCATGCTCAATGCCGTCGGGCTGGAGAACCCGGGCTGCGCCCTGGTCGCTTCCTCCTTTCTGCCCCGGCTGAAGGAGCTCTTTTCGAAAAAGGTCATCGCCAATATCTCCGGTTTTTCGCTGGAGGACTATATCGTCTGCGCCGAAACCCTGCAGGAGGCGGACAATGTGGCCCTCCTCGAAATCAACATTTCCTGCCCCAATGTGCGGGGCGGTGGCATGGCCTTTGGCCTGGATCCGACGTCCGCCGAGCGGGTGACGGCCGCGGTGAAGAGGGTCGCCAAAAAGCCCGTTTATGTCAAGCTTTCTCCAAACGTCACCTCCATTACCGAGATTGCCCTGGCCTGTCAGGCAGGTGGGGCCGATGGCCTCTCCCTGGTCAATACCTTCCTGGGCCTGCGCATGGATCTGAATAAAAGGCGGCCCCTTTTGGCCAACCGAACAGGTGGCCTGTCCGGCCCTGCCATTTTCCCCCTGGCCCTGCGCATGGTCTACGATGTGTACGAAGCCTGTCACCTGCCCATCATTGGCATGGGCGGCATCGCTTCGGCGGAGGATGTGATTGAAATGATGCTCTGCGGCGCCTCTGCGGTGCAAATTGGCGCCCAAAACCTGGTAGACCCCATGATCTGTCCTAAGATCCTATCAGACCTCCCCCCCGTGATGGACCGGCTGGGCATTGACCAGCTGAGCGAAATCATTGGCCAGGGTCATCCGGAAAAAAGAAAGGAACGCTTATGAGCGAAAAAGTGATTGTGGCGCTGGATTTTCCGGATCGGACCGCCTGTCTGGATTTTTTAGGCCATTTTGACCACCCCCTCTTCGTGAAAATTGGCATGGAGCTTTTTTACAAGGAGGGGCCGGATCTGGTGCGGCAAATTGGCGATCTGGGCCACCGAATCTTTCTGGATCTCAAGCTCCACGATATTCCCAATACCGTTTCCTCTGCCATGCGCGCCCTGGCGAGCCTGGACGTGGCCATGGTCAATGTCCACGCCGCCGGTGGCAAAAAAATGATGGAGGCGGCCAAGGAGGGGCTTTCGGAGGGCTGTGCGGCGCGGGGCGCGCATGATCTGCCCTTCCTCATCGCCGTCACCCAGCTCACCTCGACCGATCAAAGAACCATGAACGAGGAGCTTCGGATCACGGGTACCGTCGAGGAGACGGTGCGCCATTATGCTCGGCTGGCCAAGGAGGCGGGCCTGGATGGGGTCGTATCGTCCCCCCTGGAATCGCCCCTCATCCACGAGGCCTGTGGTCCTTCCTTCCTGACCGTTACACCGGGGGTGCGCTTCCCGGGCCAGGACAGCCAGGATCAGGCCCGCGTCACCAGCCCAGATCGAGCCAGAGCTTTAGGCTCTGACTTTATTGTCATGGGACGCGCCATCACCCGGGCCGAGGATCCCCGCCAGGCCTATGAAAGGGCCCATCGGGAGTTCTCCGGCGAGCCGCTTTTCTAGCGAACCGCGTCTCTAGCAGCCCACCCATTTGAAGTGCCCGGCTCCCTTGTGCGGGGACGACCCCCCGCCCTCTTTGAATCTGCTCCCTCCGTCTCTGGGCCCGGCCCCGCCTGCCAGGTCAAAACAGAAAGGAATCCTATGTCACAAGCCATTGCGGAAGGCCTGCTTCGCATTCAGGCCGTTTTTCTCCGGCCAGACGACCCCTTTACCTGGGCCTCCGGTATTCAAAGCCCCATCTACACCGACAACCGCCTCATTCTCTCCTATCCGGATTTCCGAGACCAGGTGGAGGAGGAGCTCGCCCAGCTCATCCGTAGCCACTTCCCCTCCTGCCGCCGGGTCATGGGGACGGCCACGGCCGGCATTGCCCATGCGGCCCTGGTGGCGGAGCGCCTGCAGCTCGCCATGGGCTACGTCCGTTCCGGGTCCAAGGACCATGGACGAAAGAACCGAATTGAAGGCAAGCTCCTCCCAGGCGATCCGGTGGTGGTCGTGGAGGATTTGATCTCGACCGGCGGCTCTGTATTGGAAACGGTGCAGGCCCTGGAGGAGGCAGGAGCGGAGGTCCTGGGCATGGTCGCCATCTTCTCCTACGGGATGGACCGGGCGAAGGAGGCCTTTGCCCAGGCCGGAAAGCCGCTCTATACCCTGACGGACTTTGACCAGGTGGTCGATTGCGCCCTGGCCCAGAATGAAATCACCGAAGGCGACCGGGCCAAGCTCCTGGCCTTCCGCCAAAACCCCTCGGATGAATCCTGGATTCATTGCGAAGCCCAAGCGGCTAGATAGGATGTGCGATGAAAGATTTAATCAAAATTTCCGATTTGAGCGTGAGTGAAATTGATGACCTGATCCGTGTGGCAGAGGACATCATTGCCCAGCCGGAAAAATATGAAGAGATCTGTGCCCACAAGATTCTGGCGACCCTTTTCTACGAGCCCTCGACCCGGACCCGCCTCTCCTTTACCTCGGCCATGATGTCGCTTGGTGGGGAGGTGCTGGGCTTCTCCTCTGCCGGTTCCTCTTCCGTTTCCAAAGGGGAATCGGTGGCTGATACGGCCAGGACGGTGGAATGCTTCGCCGATATCATTGCCATGCGCCATCCGAAGGAAGGGGCGCCCTTTGTGGCCGCCCAGAGCGTTCAGATTCCGGTGATCAATGCCGGGGACGGGGGGCACCACCATCCTACCCAGACCCTGACGGACCTCTTGACCATCTCCCGCGAGATGGGCCGCTTGGACAATTTGGTGGTCGCCTGCTGCGGGGATCTCAAGTTCGGACGGACTGTCCACTCCCTCATCATGGCCATGTCGCGCTATGCCAATGTCAAGTTCCTGTTGATCTCGCCGGAGGAGCTGCGGGTGCCGGAGAACGTAAAAACGGAAATTTTGGAAAAAAATCATATTCCTTATGAGGAGCTGACCGACCTAGAGGAGGCCATGCCGAAGGCGGATATCCTCTACATGACCCGGGTCCAGCGGGAACGCTTCTTTAACGAGGCCGACTATCTGCGCCTGAAGGATTCCTACATTTTAACGCCCAACAAGCTCCGCAAGGCCAAGGCGGATATGCGGATTCTCCATCCCCTCCCCCGGGTCAATGAAATCTCGGTGGCGGTCGATCAGGATCCCCGGGCGGCCTATTTCCGCCAGGTGAAGAACGGCAAATTTATTCGAATGGCACTCATCTTAAAACTATTGGGGGTACGCGTATGATCTTAGGAGACTTGCAGGAAGGGATTGTCATTGACCATATTCCGAATGGAAAAGGGCGGGCGCTTTACCATCACCTGGGGCTGGACCAGCTGGATTGCCAGGTGGCACTCATTGAACATGCGGATTCCAAGAAAAGGGGCAAAAAGGATATTTTGAAAATTGCCAAACCGATCGACCTGGACTTTGACCTCCTGGGCTACTTTGATCCAAAAATTTCGATCAATATCATCCAGGACAACCATGTCGTAAAAAAGATTCATCCCCCCCTACCGGAGCGGATCACCAACATTCTCCACTGCAAAAATCCGCGCTGCATCTCCACGGTGGAGCAGGAATTGCCCCACGTCTTCTATCTTTCCGATTCAGAGAAAAAAATTTATCGATGCCTCTACTGCGATACGATTGGCAAGGCGATCGAGGAGGAGTAGCGCGAATCAAGAAAAATCGTCCTTAAAAAAAGGGAAGGCCCATTGCTGGGCCTTCCCCTTTTTGATTGCTTTCTTTTCGTTAATCTCGGAACTTTTTTGCCACCGTATAGTTGAAAATCGGCCCATCCGTGCAGACGTAGGCCTCATTCATCCGGCAGTGGCCGCACTTGCCCAGGCCACAATACATCTTCCGCTCGAAGGACTGCCAGATATGGTCTTCCTGGGCTCCGTTTTTCAGCAATTCCAAGGCGGTAAAGTGCATCATGGGGGGCGGACCTACCAGCGCAATGGCATAGTCCCCCTCAAATTCCTCAAAGGGAATCTCCTCAATATGGGCGGTGACAAAGCCCTTTTGCCATTGGCCCCAGTCCTCATTGTCCAGGCAGTAGATGGTGTGGAAATCCTCGTCCTTGGAATATTTTTCCAAATCCTCCCGGAAAAGAATGGCTTCATGATTCTTAAAGCCCACCAGGATGGTCATGGAGGCAAAAAGCGACTGATCCTGATAGGCCGCTTCCATCAGGGACCGAATGGGGGCCACCCCCGTGCCGCCCCCGATCAGGATCAGGTGCTTGCCCTGAAATTGATCGAGCGGCCAGCCATTGCCCAGGGGACCGCGCAAATGCAGGCTCTCCCCTTCTTTTTTATGGAAAATGGCATCGGTCACCTCGCCCACATTGCGCAGGGTGAAATCCAGATAGTCCGGGCCCGAGGCAGAATAGGAAAGCGGGGTCTCGCCCACGCCCGGCACGGAGAGCATATAAAACTTGCCCGGATGCGGGACATCCTCCTTTGTGTCATAGGCCAGGCGGAAGGTCCACTCCGACTCGGTCTCATGGATCACCTTCAAAATCTGATGAGCCTTGGTCAGGTAGCGATTGTCTTTCTCACAGCTGCACATTATTGGTCCCCTCCTTGGCTGATTGCGCCGCTCGTCTCTTTTTCCTTTTGATACTTTTCTGCCGCCCGCTTCATCTGCTTCATGACCATCACGATATTGATGTGCTTGGGGCAGTTGTTGATGCAGCGTCCACAGCCGGTGCACATGGGCCTTCCTCCAAAACGCGCCTCATAGTCATAGACCTTATGCATCACGCGGAAGCGGGTCCGGGCTGCATTGTCCTGGCGCATGCCCTTCTGCTTGGCCATCCGCTCATAATCCTCCCCCATGCAGGAGGCATGCTTGCGGTAGCGAACAGCATCCCAGTCCGCCCCCTGCCCCAGCTCGTCATAGATGGTAAAGCAGGTACAGGTGGGGCAGGTCGCCGTGCACTGCAGCGCATTGACACAGAGATTGCCATACATCTCCCACAGCGAATCCTCCATAACGGCCCGGCGCACCTCCTCATCGGACAAATCCGGCCGCTCCGCCTGCAAGTCATTTTCTTCCACATAGGAGAAGCGGTAGGCCACCTGCGCTGCCCCGGCCTGATCAAAGAGTCCCTGCCAATTCTCCTCCTTGACCTCCGCCATCAATCCGCCATCCTCAGTCCGTTTACATGCAATCGCCCAGCGGTCGTTTTCCACTCCGCCCATGGACAGGCAGAAGCAGTTTCGCTCCTCCCCCTGGCACTCCATCATGGCAAAATGAGTTCTTGCAATGGCACGCTGATAATACGCATCCACCAAGCCCCCATTTTTCAAAAAGATATTGTCCTGAATCTCCTGCGAAACCACATCACAGGGACGGGCAAAGATCAGCCGATCCTTCTCCCACCCCTCTGCCGGAAGCGCCTGATCATCCTTAAAATAAAGCATCATTTCCTTGAGCGGGCTGATCGCCTCCTTCGCCGGCCGATCCGCCAACCGGTCCCAAACCAGCTGGTCAAAATGTTCCACTTCCCGGTAGGCCACCAGCGCCCGACCATCCAAGGCCTGCTCCTCCGTCTCTACCGGGCCAAAAATCTGAACCTGCTCCCTCAAAAGCTGAAAAAGACGCTCTGCCTCCTTCGGCCCCAAACAATATGCCATTTCTGCCTCCTTTCCTTCTAAGCAGGGTAGTCCGTGAAGCCGCTCACGCCCTCGCCCCGCTTTTTCGAGAATCAGACTAAAACCACTGTTATTTTATCATGTAGAAAAGCTTTCTACAGAAAAAGCAGCGGCTTAGGGAGGGGCTGGAGGGTGGCGGGCGGGCGCGGCGGGCGGGGGGCGGCCGCCCGGCCGCGGCCGCCGTATTCCAGCGACCAGTTGGGGACGGCCAGGCCGTGCTTGTTGAGGATGCGCTGGCTGGTGACCATGTCGTCCTTGGAGACTTCCTGGCCGATTGCCACGCGGTAGCGGATTTCTTCGGGAATCTCAGTGCGGTAGAAGTTCCGCATCTCTTCTGCGAATTCCAACTCTTCTTTGCTGAAAAGGCTGTCCATCGGTCCTCTTCCCCGATCTGAATTTGATCGTTCGTTTGGTTGGTTTGAGCCCATACTATGACCCACGCCGCATTTTGGGAAAATCTGTGTCTGCCAGTACCGGGTAACGAGGTGCCGCTCAGTCCCGGGCGGCTTGTTCGGCTTGCCTGAGGCCGGGGCCGGTGCGCGGCACTGCGAGCATGAGCGCAAGCCCCAGCAACAGGACGACGATGATGCCGGCGGCACCCGCGCGTTCGAAGCCGAAGATGGTGATCGACAGGCTGAACAGCCACGGGCCCAGGAAGCTGATGGCCCGCCCGGTGGTGGCGTAGAGGCCGAAGTTCTCGCCGGCGCGCTCCGGGGGAGTGATGCGGGTGAGGAATGAACGGCTCGATGCGTTGACCGGACCGACAAACAGGCACAGGAACAGTGCGCACGCCCAGAACACGGTGGGGCTGTCTGAGAACAGGATCGGCACGGCGCCAATGCACAGGCAGGTCAGCCCTGTGATGATCACGGCTCGGGGGCCGAGTGCGTCGTCGAGCGGACCAGACACCAGGCAGCCGATTGCGGCGACGACATTCGCGGCAATGCCTAGGTAGATGACTTGGGTTTCTGTGAATCCGTAAGCGGAGGCCGCGAGCACGCCGGCCACCGCGAAGATCGTGGTGAGTCCGTCGCGGAAGACAGCCGAGGCGATGAAGAAGACAAAGGTCTGTCGGTCATTCTGGAAGAGGTCCTTCAGCCTGCGGAACAGGTCCTTGTAGTCCTGCTTCCAGCTGGTGAACCATTCGGCAACCCGGTTCCCGGAACGCGCCCGGGCGGTCCGCACCTGAGCCCCCGACGCATCGCGCGGGGCCAGGAAGATCAGCGGAACAGCCCACACAGCAAACCACACGGCGGTAGCACCTGCCACCAGTCGGAACCGCCAGCCGTCTTCGCTGACCGCCCCGAACAGTCCCACTTCGGGAAGGATGAAGGCGAACAGTGCAATGAGCAGCATCGCGAGCCCGCCCAGGTAGCCGAAGCCCCAGCCGATGTTCGACACTTTGCCCACACTGTTCGGTGCGGCAATCCGCCCGAGCATCGCGTTGTAGCTGACCTGGGCCAGTTCGAAGAACACGGAAGCGGCGGCCAGGAAGATCAGGCCGGGCAGGAAGAACACCGGTTCGCTCTTGATGAACGCCAGCGCGAAAACGCAGGCGACGACGACGCCGGTGTAGATGGTCAGCAGGCGCCGGTGGCGGGACTTCGCATCGGCCCGTGCACCTGCGGCCGGAGCGACAACAGCAACGACCAGGCCTGCCAGTCCCGAGGCCCATCCCAACGCGGCAGCGCCCGAAACCGGGTCCTCGGCAACCGCCTTCACGAGGTACGGAGCGAACACGAAGGTCACGATCACGGCCGAATAGGCCGAGCTGCCCCAGTCCCACAGAGCCCAGGCCGCAGCCTGCACGAGGTTCGTGCGGGCGGGCGGGGCCGGGTGTCCGGGTTCGGACGAGGCGCCGGCTGGCTGGCCGTCGAACGGGCCGGCTGAGTCAGTGCTTGGGCTCATGTTGTTAAGACTACGGTCAAATTCGGGTGCGTAGAATGATTCCGACTGAAGCAATCCCCCTAAGCGCAGGAGTGTTCATGGCAATTGCAACCCCTGATCAGTACGCCGAAATGCTCGACCGGGCCAAGGAGGGCGGTTTCGCCTACCCGGCCATCAACGTCACGAGCTCCCAGACGATCAACGCCGCACTGCGCGGCTTTGCGGAAGCTGAATCCGACGGCATCATCCAGTTCTCCTTCGGCGGTGCCGAGTTCGCTTCGGGTGCGACCATCAAGGACCGGATCACCGGTTCGATTGCGCTCGCCGAATACGCGCACACGGTTGCGAAGAACTACGGTGTGACGGTCGCTCTGCACACTGACCACGCGCAGAAGGACAAGGTCGAAGACTGGGTCAAGCCGCTCATCCAGGTGTCGCAGGAGCGCGTTGACCGCGGTGAGAACCCGCTTATCCAGTCGCACATGTGGGACGGTTCGGCCATTGAGGTCGGCGAAAACCTTGAAATCGCCGAGGAGCTGCTCGAACTGACCAACCGCGCCAAGCAGATCCTCGAAATCGAGGTCGGTGCTGTCGGCGGTGAAGAAGACGGCGTCAAGGGCGGCGAAAACGACAAGCTGTACTCGTCGGTCGAAGACGGCCTGGCAATTGTCGACAAGCTCGGCCTGGGGGAGCGCGGCCGCTACATGACCGCTCTGGTCTTCGGCAACGTCCACGGTGTGTACAAGCCCGAACACGTCCGCCTGCGTCCTGAGCTGCTGAAGGAAATCCAGGACGAGGTTGGTAAGAAGCACGGCAAGGATAAGCCGTTCGACCTGGTGTTCCACGGCGGTTCCGGTTCGACGGCACAGGAAATCGCTGACGCTGTTTCCTACGGCGTCATCAAGATGAACATCGACACCGACACCCAGTACGCGTTCACTCGCCCCGTGGCCGACCACATCTTCACCAACTACGAAGGTGTGCTCAAGGTCGACGGCGAAGTCGGCAACAAGAAGATGTACGACCCGCGCGCATGGGGCCGCGCCGCCGAGGCCGGCATGGCTGCTCGCATCGTCGAGGCCTGCCAGCGACTCGGCTCCGACGGCACGAAGATGAACTGACGGGCTCCCGCCCACCAGAAGCACGAGGCGCCGCTCACCAAAAAGGTGAGCGTCGCCTCGTGTTTGGGGTTAGGTGGGTCACAACGACCGTTGGTCAGGCGTCCGGGGGCTCGCGCATGGTGGAAGCCCGCGGGATGAGAACGGGTGTGGGAGGCTTCGCCGTCTCAGGGCGGCCTTCGAGCCGGGCGATGGCATTGCGGGCGATGGTGACACCCAGGTCGCGGCACTTCCAGTTGACCGAGGTCATGGGGACCGGCAGCTGCGCGGACATCTCGACATCGTTGTAGCCGACTACGCCCAAATCTGTGCCGATCCGCAGACCCCGTTCAGTGGCTGCGACATAGACACCGAGTGCTAGCGGGTCGTGCAGGGCGAAGATCGCTGAAGGGCGGTCGGTGTCCAAGAGGCGACCGGCTTCGCGTCGGCCGCTCTCGATCGTCAGTTCCGAGTCGATGATGCGGTTGGCGTCGACCCGACCGCCGAGGCGGACGTACTCTTCGACGAATCCGGTCGCGCGGTCCCGGAAGGTGCTCATGTCCTTGGGCCCACAGATGACCGCCGCATCCCGGTAGCCGCTGTCGATGAGGTGGCCGGCAACGAGCCGTCCACCGGCGGCATCGTCGACGCGAAAGCTGTGATCCTCGCGCCCGCGCCGGATAATCGGCCAGCATGGAACACTGCCCACTGCGTCGAGGTCCTTGGCGCCCAGCCGGGAATCGGAGTACAGGATCGCATCCACACCCCATTGCGAGAGCCTCCGGATGCGAGCTTCCCGGGTGTCCTCATCGTTGAAAGTGTTGGCCACGAAGGTGGCATAGCCGAGCTCAGAAGCTGCCGCATCGATGCCCTCATAAACTGTGCCGACCACCCATTCCGAGGTGTGGGGGACGAGTACCCCGAGGGCGCGTGACCTGCCGGTGCGCAGGGAAGCTCCGATCTGATTCGACACGTAGCCGAGCTCGCTGGCTGCTCGCTCGACACGGTCGATCGTGGCATCGGATACTGTCCTGCGCACCGCGGGGTCAGGGCTTAGGGCCCGCGACACAGTGGAGGAGTGCACACCCAGGTACTTGGCTATCGTCACCAGGGTGGGGCGACTAGATGACCTGCTCATGCCACTATGGTCTCACCGTGGGTCAACGCGCACTGGCGCCGACCTGCACCGGGCGTGCGCCCACCGTGCCGCCTTTTGCGCTCAGCCGCGGGTCGCCTCCGGCTGATCCTGCGCGCGCATCGCGTCAATCGCGTTCTGGGTGCCCCAGAACTTGACGATGACCCGGTGCGAGGGTCGTGGACCGATGAACGCTGCGAGCACATAGAGGGCCAGTGAGAACACCGTGGCCATGAGCACTGGCATCATCCCCAGGCTCAGTGCCGGGATGAAGTTCGCTGCGAGAAGGTAGTACAGCATGCCGCCGAGCAACGAGAGGATCGCTCCTAGAGCATTGCCGCGCTTCCAGTACAGTCCGAGGATGAGCGGAACGAACAGGCCCGCCTCGAGGCCGCCGATGGCGAAGTTGATGATGTGCTGCAGGAAGTCCGGCGGATTCAGGGCCAAGACGAGAACGATGATGCCGATCGCCAGACTGGTCCAGGTGCCGGCCTTCGACTGGGCGGAATCCGACATTTCCGGCTTGATGAAGCCGCGGTAGAGGTCACGCACGAGGGCCGCTGAGACCACCAGGATCATCGAGTCGACGGTCGACATGACTGCAGCCAGCGGAGCAGCAAGCACCGCGCCGGCCAGCGGACCGGGCAGGTGATCGATGATGAGCGTCGGCAGAACCATATCGGCCAGTTCAGCCTCCGGATACAGGATACGGCCGATGAGACCCATTGCAGCGAACCCGAGCGTGAACACCGCCATGAGCGCCGGCCCCACCCACAGCGCCTTGTGTAGCGCTGCGGAGTTGCGGTACGACATCGCACGCACGGATACGTGCGGCAGAGCCGCGAGCAACAGGCCGAACATCACCGCATAGGAAAACATCATCGGAAGGTCAAAGCCGCTGTCGCCGGGCAACACGTAAAGCTGCCCGTCGAGGGCTCTGGTTCCCGCCTCGATCTCGGAAAAGCCTCCCACGGTGGTAAGGACAACGATCCACAGCGCCACACCGCCAAGGAGCATGATGATGCCTTGCGCCGCATCGGTGAAGGCGGCAGCTAGGAATCCGCCGAAGGCCGTGTATAGCGCCACGATTCCGGCAAAGATGATAACGAGAACGAAGTAGTTGATCCCAGTGATCGATTCGAGTACCCGGGCTCCACCTACGAACTGGGCAACCATATAGGCGACGAGGAATATCACCATACAGATCGAAGTGAGGAACGTGACGCCGCGGTTCTCGTAGCGCTCTTTGAAGAAGTCGGTGAAGGTGATGAGATTGAGCTTGCGGGCCACGATTGCATATTTCTTGCCGACCAAGCCCAGCGCCAGGACCGCTGATGGGACCTGCATCATCGCACCCCAGACCCAGCCGTAGCCCTGCGCATAGGTCAGGCCAGCGGTGCCGATGAACGTGCCAGCACTAGCAGCGGAAGCCAGCACTGTGAAGATAAGAACCCACGGGCCAAGTGTGCGGCCGCCCAGATAGTAACTGGAGGTCTTATTGTCATGCTTGCGGCTGCGCCGGATCGCCACATAGGCCAGCGGGATCATGGTGGCGAACAACAGCATGATCGGAAGGGCTACATCCCACCTCATCGCTGCACCTCCACAGCTCCAGGAGTTCCCGGCTGAGGCTCAGGCTCAAGATCCATATCGGTGAAGCCGAGCTTGACGATTAGATACGGTACCGGGATCGCCATAACGGCGACGAATGCAAGCGCCGACCAGAAGAACCAGTCGGGGAAGCCCATAATGAATCCGATCTGAGAAGGATCCCGGTGGCCGAGCATCCATGCGATGATGATGGCCCCGGCTGTAAAGACCGCCCAGTACCCGAAGCAGAGCAGTGCTTCGCGCCCCGCGATCCGGTACCGGGGATCCTCCTCGAACTCCGTTGTTCGTGCAGAAGCGTGTTCCGGTTGACTGGACATCGTCGTTTTCCTTTCTCTCACCTATTCCGGCCCCGAGCGTCGACCGGCCACGGGGAGTGAATGTGTGCCCCGACGACGGGGACGAGCTCGCTGACGAGATTGACAGCAGAGCACACATGATTGGGCACCACCCGAACGGTGTCGCCGATCTGGACCGGGGCCTCGGAAGCGACCACCGCATGGTGTTCGCTCAGCTGTATGATCCGCGCCTCCGGCAGGTCAAGTAGCCGTCCATGACCGCTGGCATAGGGTGCTCGATCTGAGCCGAGTACCTTGCTGCCAGCATCAAGGACGAAATGCCCGGGCCGGGCGCTCACCACCCGGGCGTAGGCGGTCAGCGAGATGGCGCGGGGATCGGCGGTGCCGAGTTCCCACTGCTGGGCATCGTTGAAGACATAGACGCCCGGGCGTGCCTCGGTGATGATGCCGGCTGCCGTCGAGCGGTGCGAGGGAG
>CABTYV010000011.1 GCA_902489145.1 uncultured Tissierellia bacterium
GCTCGTCTCATCCTGGAGCTGGAGCAGGTTCCAAGGGTTGGGCTGTTCGCCCATTAAAGAGGTACGCGAGCTGGGTTCAGAACGTCGTGAGACAGTTCGGTCCCTATCCAGCGTGGGCGTAGGAAATTTGAGAGGAGCTGTCCCTAGTACGAGAGGACCGGGATGGACGGACCAATGGTGTACCAGTTGTATTGCCAAATGCACAGCTGGCTAGCTACGTCCGGCGCGGATAAGCGCTGAAGGCATCTAAGCGCGAAGCCCCCCTCAAGATGAGATTTCCGAAAGAGACCAGGTAGAAAATCTGGTTGATAGGTCGGAGGTGGAAGTGCAGCAATGCATGAAGCTGACCGATACTAATTACTCGAGAATTTGACCAGAAATATCTTTTACTATTCGTTGTTAAGACATATGGTGAAAATAGCAAGAGGGATCCACCTGTTCCCATTCCGAACACAGAAGTTAAGCCTCTGAGCGCCGATGGTACTTGGCTGGAGACGGCCTGGGAGAGTAGGACATCGCCAAATAGGGAAGCCCCGAGCATTGCTCGGGGCTTTACTTTATCTCGCTTTCGCTTTTGCATAGTTCTTTGGATGTGACAGCTGCGCTACCCATAGGGAGGGAAGGGCATGAAAACAAAACAAGCTTCTAAACAGTGGATTTTCGTCTCAATGGCCTTGATTTTAGTTGCTCTGGGTCATTTGATGCCGGTCCCGGCGGGATGGACGCGATCGGCGCTTCAGGTATCCAGCCTTTTTCTGGCCACCTTGCTCCTATGGATGACCGTATCCATCAGCTGGCCCAGTTTGTTTTGCCTGTGCGGCCTTTGCCTGGTCAATGGCATCAAGAGTGATTTCGTTTGGCAGCAATCCTTTGGTGCGAGCACTTTTGCCTTTTTGGTTTTCACCTTCCTCTGTACCTATGCCTTGTCCACCACCTCGCTGGTGCAAAGGGTGGCGCTCTTTTTCATTCGAAATCCATGGGCCAAACGAGGGCCAGACGGTTTTTTCATCAGTTATTTTTTGTCCATTCTTTTCTTGGGCTGTTTTCTCTCGCCGACGGTTCTATTTCTTCTATATTTGCCCATTCATGAAGCCATTTGCGAGGTCTTATCACTAAAAAAAGGCTCTCCCTGGGGGGCCTGTTTGATGATGGGGCTGGCCTTTACCTGTGCCATTGCTTCTGGCATGACGCCTATTGCCCATGTGTTTTCCATCATGGCTATGGGCTTTTATCAGGCAATCAGTGGCCAGGCGATTTCGTATGCTTGCTATATGGGCTTTGGGATCACGGTCGGACTCCTGACCTTCTGTGGGATGCTGTTGCTTTTTAAGATTTTTCTAAGAGGGGATCGGAAGGCACTCGCAGCAAGCTTGACCGCTCAGGAGGCAGAGGCGCTGGAGCAGGCATTAAAAAAGGGCGCGCGGCCCATCGAAAAGAGAGAAAAAAGTATCTGGCTGATTTTACTAATGGTTTTGGCCTTGTGGCTTTTGCCTTCCTTCCTGGCGCCAGTTTGGCCCGCTTTTACGGTGAAAATGAAGGCGCTGGGACCGGCTTTTCCGCCTTTGCTGGGCGTGGTCCTTCTGCTCCTCGTTCGCGTGGAGGGGGAGGCCCTCCTTCCCTTTGAGGCGGCCTTCCAAAAAGGGGTCGCCTGGCCCGCCGTCATGATGGCGGCTGCGACCCTGGCGCTTGGCTCGGCCATTACCCACCCCCAGGTGGGGGGCATGAAGATCCTGCAGTCGGCGCTGGTGAGCCAGCTTCAGGGCTTGCCAGCCGGAGCCTTAATCGCCTTCTTTACCATCTGGGCGGGCCTTCAAACCAATCTCTCTTCCAATATGGTCACGGTCACGGTGGTTTCCTCAGCGGCCCTGCCCCTGGTGATAGCGGGTCAGGGGGGCATCAACCCGGCGGCCCTGGCCTGTGTCATCGGTCTGATGGGCTCCTTCTCCTTCGCCACGCCGCCCGCC
Source organism: uncultured Tissierellia bacterium (assembly GCA_902489145.1). Classification (GTDB taxonomy): domain Bacteria; phylum Bacillota; class Clostridia; order Tissierellales; family Peptoniphilaceae; genus Kallipyga. The sequence goes on from CABTYV010000011.1 coordinate 1,965, forward strand.
CATCCCAATATTGCTCTGGCAGGGGCATCCGGCTGGACCAGCGCTCGACAAGTCTTCTTCTTTGGTAGCCTACTGCTTCTGATTGCGGTCCTGGTGGTCCTTTTGATCGGTTATCCCTTGGCCAACGCCCTCCTCTGAGGAGTTGATGCAGGGATCAATTGAGGTAAATGCGGGAAACCCGCGGGGCAATGGAGGTCATGATTTCGTAGGGGATGGTGCCGATGAGCCGGGCCAATTCATCGGCCGTAACCGGCGGATCCACACACGGACTTTTGGGCGCCTGCCCAATTAAATAGGCTTTTTCTCCAATGGCGACGCCTGCCTGGCCCGCCATTTTTCTTTTGGCTTCCAGGTCCGTGACATCGACCATCATTTGGTCCATACAGACCGCCCCTACCTGGGGACAGCGGTGGCCCAGGATCAGAACATCACTTTGATTGGTGAGACTTCGAAAATAGCCGTCGGCATAGCCGATCTGCAGGGTGGCAATCCGGCTTTCCCGTTGGGCCCGCCAGCGGTGATTATAGGAGACAGGGGTGCCTGGCTCGATCGCTTTGACATTGGTGATTTCGGTGCGCCAGCAAAAAACCGGCGCAAGGTCCAGGGGAAATTCTGCTTTCACAAAATCGGAGGGGTAGATGCCGTACAGACCGATCCCCAGACGGACCGCGTCCAGGGCAAATTCGGGATGTCGCAGGAGGCCTGCATCATTGCAAATATGGCGGATGGGGACGGGATAGCCCAGGCGGGTCATCTGCTCGGCTACGGTTTGAAAGCGCTCAAACTGGAGCTGCATATAGCTTTCATCGGCTTCATCGGCACTTGCAAAATGGGTGTACATGCCCTCCAATTGCAGGTGATCCAGCTGGCAAATCGCTTTGATTTTTTCCATCAGGTCCGGATCCTGCCACATCATCCCGATCCGGGAGTGGCCGGTATCAAGGCCCAGATGAAAGGGCGTCCGACGGCCCTGGCGTCTGGCTTCTTCGTTGAGGGCCCGGGCCGAATCCAAATCAAACAGGGTGGGGCGAATGGCATAGCGGACCAGGGTGGGATACCATTCATGGGTCACATAGCTCAGGCAAAGCAGGGGCTTTTTGATGCCCCCTTCGATCAGGCTCATCGCCTCCTCCGGGACCGCAATGCAAAAGCCGTCGACCTGATCCTCCAGGCGTTTGGCAATGGATAAAGCCCCTAGTCCATAGGCATCGGCCTTGACTACAGCAAAAATTTTCTGTCCATGGGTCTTTGCCTTCAGTGCACTTAGATTATGTTCGATGGAAGCCAGGTCCACTAATAGCTGGTTATTGGTTGTCATTTTGCCCCCTTGCCCGGTCAGCGGGTCCTTGAGATTCCCTTCATTGTAGCACAGTTGCAGGCTGGAGGGAAAAGCACACCCGAACAAGTCGGCCGGGGGCTTGTAAAATTTATTGAAAATCAATAAAAAAAGCTTGAATAACGATAATACTCCATCTATACTGGAAAAGAAAAAGGAGGGACTATGAAACGATGGCGTATGCTGGTGATTCAGCTTTTGCTGCTCTTGACCTGTATCTTAGTGATTTATGTGGCTTTTGGCCCCGTGGTGGCACTTTCCCACGAAATGGCGCAGAGCTTCCCCCGCATGGCAGTTTATCGGCCCTGGATTTTGGTGATGGCCTGGATCATTCTGTTGGGCGTGGTGGTTTGCTCTGGTATCCTGCTGATCGCGGCCAATAAGCTTTATCGGTCGCCCCAGAGTCTCTACTCCTTCTCCAGCTTTGTCAGCCTCAAGGGGGCGGCCAAGGCTTTAGAGGTGAGCCAGATGACGGCGGGATTATTGATCCTGCTGCTCCTGGTTTCCGGAGCGGGTCTCTTTTTTGTTTTCTTTCTGGCCGTGGGCCTGCTGCTTTCCCTTTTAGCCAGCCAGGTCATGCGCCTGTTTGCCGAGGTCATCCGAGAGGCTTCGGATATGCAGGATGATTTGAAATTTACGATTTGAGCGGCCTATGCGGATACGAGTGGAATTAGATTTGATGCTGGTAAAAAGGAAGATGACCCTAACCGAGCTTTCGGACCGGGTGGGGATCACCATGGCGAATTTGTCAATTTTAAAAACGGGCAAGGCCAAGGCCATTCGCTTTACGACCCTGGCGGCCATCTGCGAGAGCCTGGACTGTCAACCGGGGGATATCCTGGTCTACGAAAAAGAAGGATGATTATGGCACATATTTTAGAGGAATTGAGGGCAATGGATCAGGCCGAACGGCCCATCCGCATTGGCCTGATCGGTGGCGGTCAGATGGGCCTGGGCCTAGCGGGCCAGCTGCCCCACGTGCCCGGCCTGATCCTCACGGGCATCTGTGACCACCATCAGGAAAAGGTGGACCAGCTGATGGCCGTCTATCAGGCAGAACGGACGCGGGTGAGCGATGGAAACGCGCGCGCCTGGCCCTTACGGGGGTCAGTTGATTTTCGGTCGATTGTCGATTGGGACGCCGTGGATGTCGTGGTGGAAGCGACTGGTACGACGGAGACGGCGGCGCAGGTCGCCCTGGCCTGCCTGGCCGCCCGGAAGCACCTGGTCCTGCTCAATGTGGAGGTGGATATCACGATTGGCCCCCTCCTCCATAAGCGTTTCGAAGCGGCTGGATTGATCTATACGGGCTCCAATGGGGATGAACCGGCGGAGACGCTAAAGCTCTTCCGTATGGCCCAGACCATGGGCCTGCAACCTTTGGTCGCAGGCAAAGGGAAGAATAATCGAATTGATTATGGGGCCAATCCGGACACCTGTCGGGCAGAGGCAAATGCGCGGGGGATGAATCCTAAGATGTTGGCCTCCTTTAAGGACGGCACCAAGACCATGGCAGAAATGACCCTATTGTCCAATGCGACGGGGTTTATTCCCGACGTGCCGGGGATGCACGGGATTACGGGGGATCTTTCGGAAACCCTGGCCAAGCTTCAGAAGCGAGAAGAGGGCGGCATTTTGTCGGACTATGGTCGGGTCGACTATGTCAATGGCCTGGCGCCGGGGGTCTTTGTCATCGCCCAGGCGCCCAATCGCTGGGTGGCGGAGGAGCTGCGATACATGATGCAGCAAAAGGGCGATCATTTTATCTTCTATCGGCCCTTCCACCTGGGCAGCCTGGAGACCCCGCTTACGATTGCCCGCGCTTTTCTCCACAAGGAGATGGCCATCACCCCCCTTCCGGGGGGGCCTGTTTGCGATACGGTTTGCGTGGCCAAAAAGGATTTGCCGGCGGGCTGTCTTTTAGACGGCATGGGGGGCTACTGCTTACGGGGGCGGATTGAGACCCGGCTGATGGTGCAGAAAGAGGGGCATGTGCCGCTGGGGCTGATTGCGGGCGATTGCCGGACCAAGCGGGCGATCCGGGAGGGAGAAGTGTTGACCTGGGCGGATCTGGCCCTGGATGAGTCGACAACGATCGTCCAGCTTCGAAGGGAACAGGAGTCCGAACCGTGTTAACAGCGATCATCACGGCGGCGGGGCAGGCCACGCGCATGGGCGGCTTCAATAAGCTATTTGCAGATCTGGGTGGGGCGCCGGTATTAGCGAGGAGCCTGGAAGGTCTGTACGAGAGCGGAGCCATTGACCACTTTATTCTTTTGATTCAGGAGCAGGACCGGATGCGTCTTAAGGAGACGGTGCTCGCCCCCCTTTTGGCACGCCATCCTGATTTTCCCTATGCCATTGCCCTGGGCGGGGCGCGGCGGGAGGAAACGGTCCAAAGAGGGCTGGCCCTCCTGCCTGAAAAAACCGATTGGGTCCTGGTCCATGATGGGGCCCGGCCCTTTGTGACCGGGGACCTGGTGCAGGCGGCGATCCATTGTCTGGAAGAGGGGACGGTGGACGGCTGTGTGGCAGCGGTCCCCGTGCGGGATACCATCAAACGGGTCGACGGATCGGGCCTGGTGGTAGAAACCCCGGTACGCGCCAGCCTCTATCAGATTCAGACACCACAGCTGTTCCGAAAGGAAGCGCTGCTAACCGCGTACGAAAAGCCGCTTGAGGAGGGGGAAGAGATCCGAGATGATGCGGGCATGCTGGAGCGAATTGGCAGGCGGGTGGCCATTTTTCCTGGCCGGGTGGACAATATCAAGCTTACCTGGCCCATCGATCTGAAGCTGGCTGAGCTGTTATGGGGGGAGAGAGATGAAAAGAATTCGAACCGGCCTGGGCTATGATGTGCACCCCTTTGCGGAGGGGCGCCGCCTGGTTTTGGGTGGCGTGGAGTTGCCCTTTGAACGGGGTTTGTTAGGCCACTCCGATGCCGATGTTTTGGTTCATGCGATTATGGACAGCCTCTGTGGGGCCCTTTGTTTAGGGGACATTGGGAAGCTCTTTCCGGACACCGATCCGGCCTATCTGAACATCTCCTCTATGATTCTATTAGAAAGGGTAATGGCCCGGGTGCAGGAGGCGGGTTATGAGCTGGGTAATGTGGATGTCGTGGTTTGTGCCGAGCGGCCCAAGCTGCGCCCCTATATTGATGAGATGCGCCGGCGGCTGGCCCAGGTGCTGGAGGCGCCCCTGGAGGCGGTATCGATCAAGGCAACTACGACGGAGCATTTAGGCTTCGTGGGTCGGGAGGAGGGCATCGCTGCCATGGCAACGGTTTTGCTCTATCCCAAGGCCTGATTTGTCCCAAGGACTTAGCGCGGGCGGAAAGCAGGGGTGTCAAGTCCGCCTTCTTGCTATATAATAAGAGAATGAATCCGATCAGATCGCAGGGGAACGGAAAGGAGCAGGCGGTTTTCACCGCCAGATGGTACGATGAGTGAAGAAAGAAGATTATTAACCGCCGAGTCGGTCACCGAAGGTCACCCGGATAAGGTTTGTGACCAGATTGCAGATGCGATTTTAGATGAAACCCTTCGCCAGGATCCATTGGCGCGCTGCGCCTGTGAAGTCGCTGCCACCAACGGGATTGTCTTTATTTTTGGAGAGATTTCCACGGAGGGCTTTGTGGATTTCGATGCCATCACCCGAAGAACCTTGCGCCGGATTGGCTATGACAAGCCTGATACGGGCTTTGACGGCCGGCACTGTGCAGTTCTGTCCTCCATCCAGGAGCAATCCAGCGATATTGCTCAGGGGGTCGATCGATCGGAGGAGGCGCGTGAGGGCGATCAGGATGCGCACGATGCAGCAGGCGCGGGCGATCAGGGCATCATGTTTGGCTATGCCAGCAATGAGACCGACACCCTTATGCCCTTGACCATGGACTTGGCCAACCGCCTGGCTTTCCGCCTGGCACAGGTGCGCAAGGAGGGCCTGGTGGACCACCTGCGTCCGGACGGAAAAACGCAGGTAGCGGTAGAATATGTGGACGGCAAGCCTCGCCGCGTGGATGCGATTTTGATCTCCACCCAGCATGATCCAGAGGTCATCATGAAGGAGCTCAAGGAGCAGCTCTGGATCCAGGTGGTCCAGCCCTCCATTGACCCGGCCCTGCTGGACTCCGAGACGAAATTCTATGTCAATCCCACCGGTCGATTTGAGTTGGGCGGTCCTGCGGCGGATAGCGGACTAACCGGCCGAAAGCTTGTGATCGATACCTATGGAGACCGGGCGCATCACGGGGGTGGCTCCTTCTCCGGCAAGGATCCCTCCAAGGTGGATCGTTCGGCCACCTACTATGCGCGCTATGTGGCGAAAAATGTGGTTGCCGCTGGACTGGCGGACCGGCTGGAGATCGAATTGGCCTATGCCATTGGCCGTGCGACCCCCTTCTCGATGGATGTCAATTCCTTCGCTACGGGCAAGCTGCCAGATGAGACGCTGAAGGAGATCATCAATGAGGTCTTCGATTTTCGTCCGCTTGCCATCATTGAATCGCTCGATTTAAGACGGCCGATCTACGGAAAAACAGCCGCTTATGGGCATTTTGGAAGGCGAGACATCACCTTCCCGTGGGAGGTTCTGGATCAAGTGGAAGCCCTCCAGGCTGCAGCAAAAAAACGGGGATTAGCCTAGGGGAAGACTCGGACCTCGCTCCAGGGGAGACGGGACGTTCTTAGAAAAAGTCAGAGACAAGATCGGAAGGGAATTGAAGGAAAAAGTATGGCCTATTTAAGAAAAAATATGGCAATTGACCTGGGGACCACATCGGTTTTGGTTTATACCCGGGCGCGTGGGGTGGTGCTCAACGAGCCATCTGTGGTGGCCTTTGATACCTTTACGGATCAGATTGTAGCGGTCGGGACCGAGGCCAAGCGGATGCTGGGGCGCACGCCGGGCAATATCATTGCCCGCCGGCCGATGAAGGACGGGGTTATTGCGGACTATCCTGCGACAGAAAAGATGCTGGATTATTTTATTCACAAAACCATTGGCCGCTCCCTTTTGAATCCGGATGTAGTTGTATGCGTGCCTTCTGGAGCAACGCAGGTTCAGAAGCGGGCAGTGGTTCAGGCGGCCAAGGAGGCCGGGGCCCACAGTGTTTACCTGATCGAGGAAGCGCTGGCTGCGGCCATTGGCTCGGGCATCGATATCTCGGAGGCCGGGGGGCACATGATCGTCGATATCGGGGGCGGCACCACGGATATCGCCGTCATCTCACTCGGTGGCATCGTCGTATCCAAATCCATAAGGGTCGCTGGCGACCGCTTTGACCAGGATATTCTTCGCTACATTCGTGGGCATTACAACCTGGTCATCGGGGAAAACACGGCGGAGTTGGTGAAGATGGCGATGGGATCTGGCTCGGTGGACGGGATGGAGGATACCATGGAGGTCAAGGGTCGCAGCCTAAGCGATGGCTTGCCCAAATCCGTTTACGTGTCCTCCACGGAGATCGCAGAGGCCCTCCATCCGGCTCTGAGTGAAATTGTCGATGCGGTCCATGATCTGCTTTCCAACACGCCCCCTGAGCTGGCAGCCGATCTCTATGATCGGGGCATTCTTTTGACAGGGGGTGGTTCGCTCATCAAGGGCCTGGACCGGCTCCTCCACGACCGGGTGGCGATTGAAATCCGCCATCCCGACCATGCCCTCAGCGCCGTGGTGCGTGGCTCCGGCTTAGCCCTCAATTGGCTGAAGAAGTGGAATCCCTCCGACGAGGTCTTTTCCGAATCGACCCGTCGCCAGATCATCCAGCGCGAGGAGCTTCGCAGGCGGTAGCGGGCCAGGCGCGCGAGTGCTTGGTGCGCTCTCGACTGGCGGGGGGTGGTGGTTTCGTTGGTCGCGCTGGCTGGAGGCGGGCCAAAGCGCCCCGGACCGGTGGCGCAAACGGACCCCAGGGGCGCCGCGTGACCGATCAAAATTAACTTTTTAGGATTTGATCGGTAGCATAAAGAAAAGATCACCAATCAAATTTTGATTTTTCGATTTTGATTGGTCAGAAAAGCCGAATTTTTGATGAAAAAAATGGGATTGCCCTGATTTTTAGACAAATAGAGAATGATAGATTACTACTCCAGGCGAAAAGAAAGCTTTCCTTTACCGATCAAATTTTAATAATGGGAAAATGCTCGGATTTGAGAAGAACTCTTTACCGAGCATTTTTTAGTTCTTGCAATTTGATCGGTTTCAACCGATTTTTGCTGGACCGATCCCATGATCCTTGAAAAAGCGGTCGAACGAATGTTGGGACAAGGTTGAGACCTTTTTTTGAGAGAATAGGGGTAGGACGACACTAGATTCAGGAGAAGAAAGGAGACGGGGTGGAATCTTTCCGGTCCCAGTTGGAGGAAGAAATTCGATGCTACAGCGCTTTGTTGAAGGAAATTGAAGGGAGGCGGAAGAAACCGCTCAGAGGGCGGCTGGAGATTGATACCAGCCATGCTTGTGCGCAGTATTATTTTCGCCGGACGGGTGGGGCGCGCGTATACCTCCGCCAAGAAAAGAAGCAGCTGATCTGCCGTTTGGCTCAGCAGGGATATGAGGAGAAGCTGGAACGGCGGGTCCGAAGGAGCCTGCGACTGATGCGCGTTTTGTTGGAGGATCTGAAAAAAGGCGGACCGGGACAGCTGTTTGATGCGCTTTCGCCGGCCCGTCAGGCCCTGGTTGACCCCTATGCTTTTTCGCCTGCCATGCGTCTGGCCCTATGGCGCTCGAAGGAAGCCATCGGCCCCGCCCTTTCCTATCCCAAGCCACCCATTTTTACGAATCGCGGCGAACAGGTTCGGTCCAAAAGCGAGAAAATTTTAGCGGATATGTTTGAGCAAGAGGGCCTTCCTTACAAATATGAATGTCCGCTCCTGTTGGGTGGGCAATGGATCCATCCGGACTTCACTTTTTTGAATCCTTTTACCAATCAGGAAATCTACTGGGAGCATGATGGCCGTATGGATGATCCAACCTATCTCTTGAAGGCGCTTCGAAAAATTCAGCTTTATGAAAAACAGGGCTTATTCCGGGGGCAGAACCTGATTGTTACCTACGAGCGGGGGGATGAGGGGCTTGATTTCCGATGGGCCCACCAGCTGATGAAGCGGTTTCTGTCCTTCCGCCTGCCACCGGGTTGAGGGCGGGAACGATTGTCAAGCACATTTGCTTGTGGTAAAATAAAATCTCACGGGGCGTGGCGCAGCTCGGTAGCGCGCGTGGTTTGGGACCATGAGGCCGGGGGTTCGAATCCCTTCGCCCCGATGATTGAAACGGCTTGAGGTTGATCCTTCAGGCCGTTTTCTTTTGACCTTTGGGCAAGCTCTTATTTTTTACATATCGATATGATTGAATAGGGTAGATATAGAGCAAATCACTTCGTTTCGAGCCGGGGACTGCTTTGAGCTTTAAGCCCCGGAGTTGGTGTGATAGGAGGATGGGGGATGCGAAAAATTGCGAAATGGATTGTGAGGCATGATCGAGTGCTTCTGATCCTTTTTTTGGTAATGGCAGTGGTTTGTGGCATTTGTGCCAGCCGAGTGGAGACGAATTATTCGCTCACCGACTATCTGCCCAAGGGGGCAGCCTCCTCTAAGGCGTTGAAGGTGATGGAGCAGGAGTTTCATGAGCCGATTCCAAACCTTCGGGTAGCGATCGAGCACATTGACTTGCCGCAGGCGATGGCACAGAAGGCCAAGCTGGAGGCCCTGCCTGAAGTGCGTCGGGTGAGCGCCCTGGATACCTTTACCAATATCTATCAGCCCCTGGCCCTGATTGACCAGGATTTGAAGGATCAATATTTTGTCCTGGATGAGGGCAGTGAAACAAGGGGAACGGCTCTTTTTGAACTCACCGTCAAGACGGCTAATGCAGCCCAAAGCCTAGATCAGATAAAAGGAATTTTGGGCACGGACGTGCACTATGAAGGCGATCTGGTCAGCCAGTCCTTCTCCCAGAAGGCGACCAGCTCGGAGGTTTTCATGATCACGGCGGTCATGCTGCCGCTCGGGGTGCTGATTCTGCTGGTAGCCACTCGGTCCTTCCTGGACCCCATCCTCCTGCTGCTGACGATCGGGGTGGCCATTATCCTCAATATGGGCACCAATCTGCCATTTGGAAAGGTTTCATTTATTACGATGGCGGTCAGCTCGATCCTCCAGCTGGCGGTTTCGATGGATTATGTGATTTTTTTGCTGCACGCCTGGTCCCGCCATTTGGACCAGGGGATGGATCGAGACGGAGCATTGGTGGAGGCGATCGTGGAGTCGGCCGCTTCTATCGTCTCATCCGCGCTCACCACCATCTTTGGCTTCCTGGCGCTTGTATTCATGCGCTACCGGTTGGGCTTGGATTTAGGCTTTGTACTGGCCAAGGGGGTGGCATTCTCGCTGATCTGCGTGATCTTTTTCCTCCCACCCCTGCTAAAGCTCTTTGGCCGCTGGGAGGAACGCTGGACCCACCGGCCTCTCTTGCCCAGCTTTCAAGGGCTCTCAAGAGGCGTTCAACGCTTCCGATTTATACTCCTTCTCCTTCTGGCTCTTTTGCCGGTCACCTTTTTAGCTCAAAAGGCCAATCACTTCACCTACGGCATGGGCCAGTATCCGTCGAAGTCGGTCCAGCGAGCGGATCAAAAATGGATGGAGCAGGTCTTTGGCGTCAACAATCAGATCGTCCTTTTGCTGCCCCAATCTGACTTGGGCAAGGAAATGGTGCTGTTGGATGAAATCAAGCAATTGCCGGAGGTGAGGTCCGTCTTTTCCTATAGCGAATTGATCGGGCCAGGCCTGCCCCAGGACGTGGTGCCGGAGGAGGAAGCCGCTCAACTAGTAAGCCAAAACTACCGTCGGGTGGTGCTCAATACGGCCGTCCCAACGGAGGGCGAAGAGACCTTCAAGCTGGTGGAGGAAATTCGACAGAAGACCTCCGCTCATTATGGAAACCAGGCCCATATTTTGGGTTATTCAGCAAGCTTGAAGGATATGAAGGAGATCATTCAGCAGGACAATAAGCTGGTCAATCTTCTGGCCATTTGCTCCATCGCCCTGGTGATTGGCTGGACCTTCCGGTCCCTCCTTCTGCCCTTCTTGCTGGTTCTGACGATCGAGCTTTCGATCTGGATCAATCTCTCTTTCCCCTATTTCACGGACACCAAGCTTTCCTTTATTGGCTATCTGATCATCTCTTCCATTCAGCTCGGAGCGACGGTCGACTATGCCATTTTATATACCAATCACTACCTGGAAGAGCGCAAAAAAAAGGACCGCAGCGCGGCCATGGTGGAGGCGGGCGCGCACACCTACGGATCGATCATTCCACCCGCTTTTATTCTGGCCCTGGCGGGCTTCCTCCTGGCCAAGTTTTCCTCCCTGGAGGTGGTCAGCGAGATTGGGACGGTTCTAGGCAGAGGGGCAGTTCTCTCCCTCTTGATGGTGGTTTTCCTCCTGCCCGTATTGCTCTACTTCTGTGATGGCGCAGTGGAAAAAACGACCAAAGGATGTCATTTCTATCATACCGCCAAGGACCAGCAGGCGGATGAAGTAAAAGGAAAGGAGCAGCGATGAGACAGCTGAAAAAGTGGCTGGCTGGCCTCTTGAGCCTGGCCCTGATTCTGCCAATGGCAGGGGGGACCGCCGAGGCGGCCGGTTCGACCAATACAAAAAAGGATGAAATTGTCTATGCCGCCATGGATGTAAAAGGCCAGGTGCGATCGGTGCATGTCGTCAATCGCTTTCGGCTGGAGCAAGCGGGTCTCCTCCGGGACTATGGCCACTATCAAAGCCGGGTCAATTTAACCGACGAGCGGCCCCTGGAGGCCAAGGGGGATCTTTTGGAGCTCCAGCTTGGCCCCGGTTCCTTCTACTATCAGGGCAATGAGCCTGACACGGCCCTCCCCTGGATTCTTTCGATCGACTACGAACAGGCAGGCCAAACCCTTCGTCCGAAAGACCTGCCCGGCCGGAGGGGGCCGTTGACCATCCGAGGTCATTTGGAGGCCAATCCGGCCTGCCAAAAGCATTACAAGGACTTTTACCTGGCCCAGCTTAGTCTGACCTTCGATGGTCGGAAGGTGGAAATCACCCAGGCGGACGGCGCCCAGCGGGCCTACCAGGGCTCCAAGGTCAGCCTGACCTATGCCGTATTGCCCGGAGATGACCTGGACTTTCGTATCGACCTTGAGGCTCAGGATTTTGAAATGGATCCCATCAGCCTGGCGGGCATCCCTTTTAATATGAAGGTGGACCTCCCGGATACGACCGCCATGATCGACGGCCTATCGAGGCTCGAGACGGGGATTTCGGATCTGAACAAAGGGAGCCAGGCCCTGGCCCAAAATGGGGCGCTCCTGAGCAAGGGCACAAGATCCCTATATGATGGCCTATCGAAGCTTTCCAAGGGCGCGGATCAGGCTCTGAGCGGTCAAGAGGCGCTGGTCAATGGCCAGGGCCAGCTCCAACAGGGACTGAGCCGGTATGGCAGCGCCATCGGCCAGGTTGTAGACCAGATCGGAGCGCTAGGTCAGGGCATGGAGAAGCTCCAGAGCGCGATCGGCCAGCTCAGCCAGGGCGGGGACCAGCTCCGCGCGGGGATGGACCAGTATGGAGCGGGCCTTTCAGCCTATACGGGCGGCGTGAGTAAGCTCGCCTCCGGCCAGGCTGACTTTTCCAGGGGCTTAGCCCAGTTGGCCGACCAGTCCCAGGCCTTGCGCCAGGGCGGATCAGACCTGCTCCAGGCGGCGAGTCAAATGAAGGAAGGACTTTTCAAGCTCCCGAAGGACGCGGATCTGGAGGGCATAAAGGATCTGGACTGGACCAAGCTTCGATCAGATTACCAGGTCCTTATGACGGGCTATAATAAGATCAAAAGCCAGATGGATCAGGTGGATCCCAAGCCTCTTTTGGAGGGCTTGACGGCACTGGCCGACCAGATGGACAAGCTATCCGAGGGACTGGATCAGGTGGGGCAGGGCTTAAAAACGCTTCAAAGCGGCATGGATCCTGACACCTTACCGGCCCAGCTCCAGCTTCAGGATCCGACCAATCCGGATGTGCAAAAGCTGCTGGGCGCCATTGCCTCCTACCGGGAGGGGGTCGGGGCGGCAGAAAAGGGGCTCAAACGCAATCGAAACGGCCTCGCCTTCCTGCAAGCGACTCTGGAAGCCCAGCTCACCGAGGCAAAAAAACAGCAGGAAAAATGGCAGCAGGACTTCGCCGAGCTTGAGCAGAATATGGCAGCCATGGAGGCCTCTTTGACCGGCTTCCAGCGCCTTTTGGAACGGGAGGATCTGGGCCAGCTCATGACAAGCTTAGCGCTCTTGCCCACCTGGGCTTCGGGCTTCCATGAATTTGATCAGGGTCTTCGTGCCTATGTGATGGGCAACGATCGCTTACTAGATGCCCTTTCCGGGCAGGTTCGCAGCGGAAGTGAGGCCATTACAGATGGACTGGCCAAATTGGCTGGCCGGGGGCCGGATCTGCTTTCCGGGCTTGGCCGTTTGAAGGATGGTCAGGACCAGCTTCTCTCCGGTATCCAGGCCTTCGCCAAGGCTGGAGCAAGCGTGGACACCAGCAAAATTGGTCAGTTGGGAGAGCTCAAGAGTGGCATTGATAGCATCATTGCCAACCACCGCCGCCTTTTGGGGGGCCAGCAGGACCTCTTAGCTGGTCTTAGGCAGTTTTCTGGTGGCCTGGGCGCGGCCATTCAGGGACTCAGCAGCTACCAGGACGGAGTCGATCGTTATCAAGCAGGCGTGGATCAGCTGGCAGAAGGCACCCAAAAAATGGCAGGGGAGAGCGCCGGCATGTCTGACCAGGCCCAGGAAAAGCTTGACCGGGCCCTGGCGAAATTTAGGCGACCGGACTACCGACCCGAATCCTTCGCCAGCGATCAGAATCAGGCGATTGACCTGGTTCAGTTTGTCTACCTCTCAGAAGCCATACGAAAGGAAGCCCCGCCGGTCAAAGAGGAGGCTGAGGTCCATAAGTCCCTGTGGGACAAATTCCTGGACCTCTTCCGTTAGGAGTGGCTGCGATGCGAGATGATCAACACAAGGATCCCTTACAAGCGCCCGCTCCTGGAGACGAGCGGACAGCGGCGAGCGCTGGCCCTCTGCCCCTTTTATGGATGGTGATTCCCTGCTATAACGAACAGGACGTTCTGCCGGTCACGGCCCCCCTCTTTCTGGCCCAGCTTCAAAAAATGGTAGCAGCCGGGCAGATTTCGAATCGTTCCCGTATCCTTTTCGTCAATGACGGCTCTCACGACCAAACCTGGGCCATTATTCGTGAGTTGGCCCAAGCGGACGCCCATTTTATCGGAATCAGTCAAAGTCGGAACCGGGGCCATCAAAATGCCGTATTAGCGGGTTTGATGGAGGCCAAGGGCCACTGCGATATCACCATATCCATCGACTGTGATGGGCAGGATGACCTGGCTGCCATGAGTGAGATGGTAGAAAAATACCGGACCGGCGCTGAGCTGGTCTATGGGGTGCGGTCCAACCGAGACAGTGACCGCTTCTTTAAGCGCTTCACCGCCCAAAGCTACTATAAGCTCCTCTCGGCCATGGGGGTGGACGTCGTTTATAACCACGCCGACTACCGGCTGATCAGCGACCGAGTCCTGCAGGAATTTCAAGATTTTAAAGAGGTCAATCTCTACCTGCGAGGACTCCTCCCCCTGGTAGGCTTTCCCTCCGAGCGGGTCTACTATAAAAGGGCGGCCCGCCTGGCGGGCAAATCCCACTATCCGGTTAGGAAAATGCTGGCCCTGGCCTTTAACGGGATCACCAGCCTTTCCGTTCAGCCGATTCGCATCATTACGTCCCTGGGCTTTGTCATTTCTCTGGTGGGCTTTGTGGCTTGTTTGTGGGCTTTTTTCTCCGCCCTTTTCGGTCACACGGTTTCCGGATGGGCCTCCATGTTCTGCCTCCTGGGATTTTTAAGCGGCATTCAGCTCCTTTCCTTGGGCGTGATCGGCAGCTACATCGGCAAGATTTACCTGGAAAGCAAGCACAGACCCCGCTACATCATCAGCGAGCGCACCTGGGCGCCCTACCAGCGGCACTACAAGGGCTAGGACGCGCCTGGCTCTAGGAACTGGACCCGACGTGCATGACCTATAAAAAGATCCCCGATCAAACGATCGGGGATCTTTTCTTTCGCTGGGTCCGATAGCTAGCAACCCAGCTCAGGGGCCAGATACTGGAAGAGGGTTTTGACGTGAACGCCTGTTGCTCGGGCAGGCAGGTAGCCCTTGGCCTCTTTGAGATAGGCCGTGCCGGCGATATCCAGATGGACCCAGGGCAGATCACGGGCCAAAAAGGCGCCAACGAAGAGGCCAGCCGTCACAGAACCGGCCCCGCCGCCAGGGGCGTTGCACAAATCAGCCACCTTGGACTCATTTTGTTTGCGGAAGGCGGGATCATTGGGCAGGGCCCAAATTTTCTCCCCGACCTGACGCGCCGCCTGGGCCAGATCCAGATAAAAATCGTCATCATTGCTGACGGCCCCGGTATATTCCTCGCCGAAGGCCGAGAGGACCGCACCCGTCAGAGTGGCCAAATCGACCACCCGGTTGACTGGGCATTCGCTGGTGAGATAGTAGAGGGCATCGGCCAGGGTCAAACGGCCTTCGGCATCCGTATTGGCAACCTCAATGGTTTTGCCCGAAAGAGAGCCAATGATGTCGCCGGTCTTAAAGGCGGAGCCGGAAATGAGATTCTCGCAGGCGGCAACAACGGCTGTCACATTAACCGGGATCTGGGCCTTGGCCAGGGCATAGAGGGTGCCAATGACCGTGCCCGCTCCGCCCATATCACAATGCATGCTGGCCATGCCGGCACTCGTTTTGAGGCAGTAGCCGCCACTGTCATAGGTGAGTCCCTTGCCCACAAGGCCAAAGACGTCCTCGCATTCCGGTTTCCCCTGGTAGCGCATCAGGAGGAAGCGGGGCGGTTGGCTGGATCCCTTCGCCACGCTATAGTAAGCCTCCATGCCCATGGCCTGAATTTCCTCTTCCGTAAAGACGCGCACCTCGACGCCCAGGGGGGAGAGCTGATCCTTGGCCGCCTGGGCCAGGCTCTGGGGTGTCAGGCGGTTGGCCGTTTCATTGACTAAATCTCGGGCCAGGTCTACCCCATCCATCATGGCCATGGTCCGCTTCAGGGCCTGGGTCATGATGGCCTCCTTGCCCTCCTTGGCGGGCTGGTAGTGGACGGTGAGCAAGCGGTCCTTCATGGGCGTATCGTCCGTTTTTTTGCTAAAGTGATATTCCCCTTGGCGGAGGCCTTCATAGGCGGCCATGAAAAGCTTGCGTTGGCAAGTCCCGAGCAGGGGCATCGCGACCTCAATGGTATCGATCTTGTGCTGGTCACAAAATTGCCGGAGCTTAAAAAAAGCCAGGCGGACGGCTTCTAAAAGCGTGGCTTCGCCTTCCTCGCGATTCACCAGGGGCGCACAGAAGGGCTGGCGCTGGTCCTCTTCTTCGGAAGAAAGGCGGCCGAGCCCCACAATGAGCTGGCCCAGGCCCTGGGGGTCGGGTAGGTAGGAGAGTGCGCCCGGTAGGGCAGAAAAGTCGCTATGAGCACGGACCCAATCGCAGAGCGCCTTCTGGCAAGCCCCCAGGCAGGAAAAATCTCCGCCTTCTTCTTCCTTCGCAAAGAAGACGGGCAAGCCTCCCTTTTCATAAAAATGAATCTGAATCATCGCACATCCTTTCTGTCTCGCTGCGCCCTTCTGGTTTTTCGTCCAGGAGGGCAATGGTGGCTTCCAATATACGGGCGGTCAGTCCCCAGATCACCTTTCCATGATAATGATAAAAGAGCATCCGGGACCGTCCCTTCCTCCAAGGATAGGCCCTGCCGCCAGGGAGATCCTCATAGGGAAAGTCGGCTCCGGGGGCGGGCCGGCTGATGACTTCATTATAGGAGAGGCGGGCCTTCCACTGACGAACCGCTCGCCAGGGGAGGGTGAGCACGCTTGCGACCTCCGCTTTTGAATAGGTTCCTTGATAATCCTCCAGGCGACCCACAAAGCATTCAATGCGCCGGCCGTTGACCGAGCAGTAGGTGAAGGGGTGGGCCAGGAGCTTGACCTGTTCAGGCGCAAGCAAAAGCTCCTCCGCCGTCTCCCGGCGCGCCGCCTCAGAAAAATCCTCCCCCGCCTCCACCGCACCGCCGGGGAAGGCCATCTCACCGGGCTGACTTTCCAGCTGAAGGGCCCGCTCTTCAAAAAGGATTGAAAACTGCCCTTCTTCATCCGTAAAGAAGGGCAGACAAATGGCATAGTTTTGCCAATGATCTTCGCCAAGAAGCCGGGGCGCCTGCTGGCGGACCTGGGCCATTTTTTTTTCAAAATCCATTAGCCTACTCCATCACGCCGAAGGAGAATCCCTGCGCTCGGAGTGTTTTGATAATCTCCGGCAGGGCCTGTCGGGTAAGCGCCTTGACCGGCGTGTCGTGCATGAGCACTGTGATGACATTGGGCTTGCCGTAAGCAGCCCAATTTTTCATCATGAAGTCAATCTGTCCCTGGATGGTTTTCGGCTCTCTTTTTTTGCCCTTGGCATCGCCATTTTCAGCATTCCAATCGATCCAATGCACACCGATGGCTGCAAGCGCCTGATCTGCCCCCTCCAGCTTCTTCCAGGACATATGGCCCCCCGGATAGCGCCAGACATGGAGCGGGATCTCCCGTCCCAAAACCTGAGCAAATTTGGCCTGGACCTGTTTGGCTTCCGCCACAATTTGCGTCACATTGCCCACTCGTCCCGGGTAGAGCGCGTGGTAATCGTGATGAAAGGAATGCATGGCAATGGCGTGGCCTTCTGCCAGAGTCCGCTCAATGACGGGCTTGGTCGCCTCTGTGACATACTTGCCGACCATGAAGAAGGTGGCGGGCACGCCCTCTTTTTTCAGGAGGTCCAGCAATAGGGGAGAGGATTTGCTGCTGGGTCCGTCATCGAAGGTTAAAAAGGCGATCTTTTGGCCTCCGGCTAAAGGCTTGCCGTGGAACATAGCCGCCTGAATATCCGGCACCGAATAGGCATATTGGTTGGCAGCTGCGTTGTGGTTAAGGCCCTTTCCGCCTGCGTTTTGCACCACTTCCCCGGTATTGGCCTTGGGCATGGCCGTACCTGAGACCTGTTCCTGCGGGCTCTGCGGAGCCTGGCTTTCACTCGTTTCAGGAGCCGAAGAAGGCGATTCTGAGCTCGGCCCCGGTTCAGAGGAGGCGGGGGTCCCGCTTGCACTCAACTGCTCCGATGAGGCCGAAGGATCCGTCGTTTCGTCGGCGGATACGGCTGGTTGACCCGTTCGGTCCGGGATGATCTTTTTTTCTTCCACCCCTCGCCATTGATGCACGATAAAGAAGCCTAGGCCCACAATCAGTGCCAGCAGAAGGACGTAGATCCGGGTTCTTCGCTTTCGTGCGGCCGCTCGGGCCTTTTTGCGCCGCTGATAAAAGGCGGTTCGATCCTCCTGCAGGCTGGAGAACGCGTCCTCTTCCGGCTCCTTTTTGGGCGGGATTTCCTCCCCATCCGTTTCGTCTATCAGATCCTGGTCTTCCCAGTTTTCCATCATGCGATCCTTTCCCATTCCTCACTCGATTGATCCCGTGGATGGATCTGCTTGCAAGCAAGAGCGCCATCCAAGCTTCCCTCGTATTGTAAATGATTCCGCTTTGTCTGTCGATTCCATTTCCTTGAATATCGGGGCAATTGTTAGTTTTGCATAACAAGTATAGGCCATTTGTGTCGGGATGGCAATGGCCAGACGTCCTTCTGCCTGGAAAAGCACTTTTTTTATTTTTCCTGGAAAAGGGCAAAAAAAGCCCCTGCACCGAAGCGCAGGGACTTTTGGGCACTTTCTTTTTATCCATCGGGGAGGAGCGAAGCTTAGGCCTCCTGATCAAAGTAGCGCTTGGCTGCTTCGAAGAGGCGAAGGTCATAGTCACCGGGCACGTTTTGATAGAGGCCCCGTCCATGACGTTCATTGTGCCCCATCTTGCCCAAAATGCGTCCATCACAGGCCAAAAGTCCCTCAATCGCAGCGAGCGACCCGTTGGGATTAAAGCGGATATCCATGCTGGGTTGGCCTTGGAAATCGGCATATTGGGTAGCAATTCGGCCCTCCTCCGCCAACCTGCGGATCAGGGCATCCGGACCGACGATTTGTCCCTCTCCGTGCGAGATGGGCGCCTGATAGAGGCGGGTCGGATCCACCAGAGAAAGCCAGGGCGAGTCCGTCGATGCGATGCGAAGGGAGACGATTCGGGACTGGTGGCGGCCAATGCGGTTGTAGGTGAGGGTGGGGGCCTGGTCACTGGGCGCCTGGATATGGCCATAGGGCAGGAGGCCCAGCTTCATGAGGGCCTGGAAGCCATTACAAATCCCCAGAATCAGGCCCTCACGCTGGTAGAGCAGGGCTTCGATTTCCTCGCTGCAGGCCGGGTTGCGCAGGAAGGAGGTGATAAATTTTGCGGATCCATCGGGTTCATCCCCGCCGGAGAAGCCACCGGGCAAAAAGAGCACCTGGGCCTGACGAAGGGCCTGGCAAAAGGTATCGGCGGATTGACGAATGGCTTCTGCCGTCTGATTCTTCACGACGAAGATCTCAGCGGCAAGACCGCTTTCCCGCACGTATTTGGCGGCATCATATTCCGTATTGGTCCCGGGACAGACCGGGATCAGGACCTTGGCAGGCGAATGGATGGTGGTGGACAGCTGCTTCGGCAGATGTGCCTGAGCGAGCGGATTTTGAGCAGGATCCTTGGCCTGGGGGCAGAGGAGGAGGGATCGATCACGTTCACTGATGCCTCTGGCATCGGTGAGGGGGTAGACGGATTCCAGCTTGCCTTCGTAGTCGGAAAGCAGGTCTGCAAGCGCCAGCTGCTCCTGGCCAAAGCAAAGGATCGGTTCAGCAAGGCTCTCGCCGATTTCGATCAGGTCGAAGGCCCCTGCCTCCAGGGCCTGCTGGAAGGAGGCAATATCCTGGTTTTCCCGAAGCGGGGCATCACTTTCCACGAGGAGGGCACCATAGCGCAGGCAAAGCAGCTTTTGCAGGGCTTCTGGCCCCACATCGTTATAGCGGAAGCCGATCCCATTGCCCAGGGCCATCTCAAAGATCTTGTGGGCCACACCGCCCATGCCTACACAGGCGGCACCGTGGAGCCGCTCAGCCTGATGGAGGGCCCCTACCGCCTGGTAGACGGCGCGAAGAGACGGGACCTCAGGCAGGCCCTCCGCATTGAGATGGGGCGCAAGAAGGCTGACCCGGTGATGAGCCCCTTTGAGCTCCGGCGATAGGACCTGATCCAGCTTACCGGTGGTGACAGCAAAGGCCGCCAGGGTGGGAGGCACATTGAGCGATTCAAAGGAACCGGACATGGAGTCCTTCCCCCCAATCGCCCCGATGCCCATATCCATCTGGGCCTGATAGGCCCCCAGGAGGGCGGCCAGGGGGATGCCCCAGCGTTCGGGATCCTGGTCCAGGCGAAGGAAATATTCCTGGAAGGTTAAATAGGTATCCTGGAGATTGGCGCCTGCTGCCACGAGCTTACTCAGCGCGTCTATGACCGCATAATAGGCACCGTGGTAGGGAGAGCGCTCCGTCAGGTAGGGATCAAAACCCCAGGACATAAAGGATACGTCCTCTGTATCACCCTCCTCCAGAGAAATTTTATGGACCATGGCCTCCGGGGGGGTGAGCTGGTTTTTCCCGCCAAAGGGCATCAGGACAGTCCCTTTCCCGATCGAGGCATCAAAGGATTCGCCCAGGCCCCGCTGGGATGCTCCGTTGAGGTCATTGACGAGGGCTTCCATGGCCTCACGGAAGGAGGACGCTTCCGGAACAAGCCCCTCGAAGGAAGGACGGGCTTTCTTGGTCTTAATGGTGATGTGGTTTTCTGCCCCATTTTCATCCAGAAAGGACCGGTCCAGATCGACGATGGTTTCACCCCGCCAGGTCATATGAAGAACCGGCTCTTCGCTCACGGTCGCCACATGAGTGGCTTCCAGATTTTCAGCAGCTGCCAGTGCCATGAAGGCATCGAAATCCTCCGGGTCAATGCAGACCGCCATCCGCTCCTGCGATTCAGAAATGGCCAGCTCCAAGCCATTGAGCCCTTCGTATTTTTTCGGCACCCGGTCCAGATCGATGTCCAGCCCATCCGCCAGCTCGCCGATCGCCACCGATACGCCGCCTGCCCCAAAGTCGTTGCAGCGCTTGATCATGGATACGGCCTTGGGATTGCGGAAGAGGCGCTGGAGCTTGCGCTCCTCGGGCGCATTGCCCTTTTGGACCTCTGCGCCGGCCGTGGTCTGGGAGGAGACATTTTGTGCCTTAGAAGAGCCCGTCGCCCCCCCGATGCCGTCCCGGCCTGTCCGGCCCCCCAAGAGGATAATGGGATCGCCGGGTTGGGGGCGTTCCCGGCGGACCAGCCGTTCGGGCACCGCTCCAATCACGGCGCCGATTTCCAGCCGTTTGGCCACATAATCGGGATGATAGAGCTCCCGCACCAGGCCGGTCGCCAGGCCAATTTGATTGCCATAGGAGGAATAGCCGCGCGCGGCTTCCCGGCAGATCTTCCGCTGAGGAAGCTTGCCCGGCAGCGTCTCCGAAAGGGGCGCGAGCGGATTGCCTGCGCCGGTGAGCCGCATGGCGGCGTAGACATAAGCCCGACCGGAGAGGGGGTCTCGGATGGCCCCCCCGATGCAGGTCGCTGCCCCACCAAAGGGTTCGATTTCGGTGGGGTGGTTGTGGGTTTCGTTTTTAAAGAGGAGGAGCCAGGGCTCCTTCCTTCCGTCTACGCTGATCTCAATCTTGACCGTGCAGGCATTGATTTCTTCCGAAACGTCGATTTTCTCCATCTGCCCGCTGGCACGCAGGGCCTTGGCGGCGATGGTACCCAGGTCCATAAAGGTAATGGGCTTGGTGCGGCCCAGGGCCTGGCGTGTCTTCAGATAGTGTTGATAGGACCCTTCCAGCAGAGGATCTTCGAAATGAATGGCATCGATGGTCGTGTTGAAGGTGGTATGCCGGCAGTGGTCCGACCAGTAGGTATCCAGAATGGCAATTTCCGCCAGGGATGGATCTCGTTGCTTGTCGATGAAATAGTTTTGGATGAGGGTGAGATCGTCCAAGCCCATGGCAAGCTGGTGGTCGGCTAAAAACGTCTGGAGCCCTGGTTGATCCAGCTTGCGAAAGCCGGTCAAAATGGGGACCGCCTCCGGTTCCTGCACGTTCATGGAAAGACTTTCCAGGCGGCCAAGTGAGGCCTCCCGGGAATCTACGGGATTGATCAACAGGCGGCGCAGGGCTGCTTGATCCTGCTTAGAAAGGAGACCGTAAAAGAGGTAAATTTTCGCCGACCGCACCTTGGGCCTGGGACCAGCAAAAAGCATTTGCAGGCACTGCTCTGCGGAGTCCGCCCGCTGGTCAAATTGACCGGGGAGGGCTTCCACGCCCAAAATAAAGTCCGCGGGTGCTTCGGTCTGGGCCTCCTCCAGGTGGGCATAGGTGAGGTCCACCATGGGCTCCGAGAAGACCTCCCGAACCGCCCGCTCCGGCGCTTCGCCCGGTGAGAGTTCAAAATCATAGCGTTTTAAGAGCCGGACAGCGGAAAGATCCGCAATCCCATAAAGGCTGCGTGCATCCGAGAGAATGCCGGCCTCATCCTTCCGGAGTCCTTCTTTTTTTTCTACATAAATACGATGGATCATCCTAACCTCGCTTTCAAGGCCCGTTGGCCAATATCCTTTCGGTAGGAAGCATGAGGGAAGTGGACCTTAGCTAGATCCTGATAGGCCTGGTCAATGGCCTCAGGAAGAGTGGCTGCCAGTGCCGTGACCGCCAGCACCCGTCCGCCATTGGTGAGAAGCTGATCCTCCTCTTGCCGAACCCCGGCGAAGTAGACCTGGTCCCGAATGGCGGGATCCACGGTGATGGGAAAGCCCGTTTGATAGGAAGCGGGATAACCCTCCGAAGCCAGCACCACACAGCAGGCGGCCTGTTTTGAAAAGCGAACCGGGACCTCCGAAAGCCTTTCCTCGGTGACGGCCTCCATAATTTCCAGGAGATCACTCTCCAGAAGGGGCAGGACCACCTGCGTTTCTGGATCGCCGAAGCGGCAGTTGTACTCAATCACCTTGGGTCCATCCTCCGTGAGCATCAGGCCAAAATAGAGGCAGCCTTTAAAAGGCCGGCCCTCTTGCACCATGGCCTTCCTGGTCGGTTCGAAAATTTCCCGCTGGCAAGTTTCAAGCAGCTCCTCCGTAAAATAGGGGTTGGGGGCAATGCAGCCCATCCCACCCGTATTGGACCCCCGGTCGCCGTCCAGCGCCCTCTTATGGTCCATCGAGGAGACCATAGGAACCAGGACCTGGCCATCGGTGAAGGCCAGGACGCTGACCTCCGGTCCCTCCAAATATTCTTCAATGACGACCGTCTCTCCGGAGGCCCCGAAACGGCCCCCGCTCATGCACTCCCGGACGGCCGCTTGCGCCTCCGGAAGGTCCTTTGCAATGACGACGCCCTTGCCCTTGGCCAGGCCGGAGGCCTTAATTACGATCGGGGCGCCTTTATCCTCCAAATAGGCCAGGGCCTCCTCCTCCCGGGTGAAGACCGCATAGTCTGCGGTCGGGATCTGGTATTTTTTCATCAGGTCCTTGGCAAAGGCCTTGGATCCTTCGATCATGGCGGCCTTCTGATTGGGACCGAAACAGGCAATACCCAGATCTTCTAGCCGGTCCACCAGCCCTAGTACCAGCGGGTCATCCGGCGAGACGATGGCATAGTCCACCGGGTGGTCCTGGGCAAAGGCACAAATCCCGTCCAGATCCTCCGCCCCGATGGGCACGCAAACGGCATCCTCCCCAAAACCGGGATTGCCCGGCAGGGCCCAGATGGTCTCAGCCTTCGGATTTTCACGCAGCTTTTTTAATATGGCGTGCTCCCGACCGCCTCCGCCTACCAGCAAGATATTCATATCAGATCCTTTCTTTTCGATAAACCATGGGTCGCCTGACTTGCCTTTGCAAGCGAGGACCCTTTTAATGGTGGAAGAGACGAAGGCCGGTCATGGCCATCACGATATCGTAGCGATCGCAGGTGTGGATGACCTCCTCATCCCGGATGGACCCGCCCGCCTGGGCGATGGCGCTCACCCCGGATCGGTGGGCCCGTTCGATATTGTCACCAAACGGGAAGAAGGCATCGGAGCCCAGGCATACGCCGGTGATCTGATCCAGATAGGCGCGTTTTTCATCAGGCAGGAGGGGGGCCGGCTGGTCGGTAAAATACTGCTGCCAGATGCCATCCGCTGTTACATCCTCCTCGTTTTGGTTGATATAGCTATCGATGACATTGTCCCGGGCGGGCCTGCTAAGCTCCCTTCGGAAAGGCAGGGCCAATACCTTCGGGGACTGGCGGAGGAACCAAGTGTCAGCCTTGTTGCCAGCGAGGCGGGTGCAGTGGATCCTCGACTGCTGGCCCGCCCCGATCCCAATGGTTTGTCCGTCATAGGCATAGGCCACAGAGTTCGACTGGGTGTATTTGAGGGCAATCAGGGCAATGATCAGATCCCGCTTCTCCGCTTCGCTGAGTGTCTTGTTCCTGGTGACTATATTTTGGAGAAGGGCGGGGCCGATCTTCGCCTCATTGCGCCCTTGATGGAAGCTGACCCCAAAAACCATCTTCCGCTCCTCTGATTTGGGGCGGTAGCTAGGATCGATTTGGAGGATGAGGTATTGACCACCTTTTTTTTGCTTCAGGAGCGCCAGGGCTTCCGGCGTATAGCCCGGTGCCAGGACGCCGTCGGAGACCTCCCGCTTGATCAGGCGAGCCGTCGCAAGGTCGCAGACGTCTGAAAGGGAAACAAAATCGCCAAAAGAGGAAAGGCGGTCTGTCCCGCGCGCCCGGGCATAGGCACAGGCCAGGGGAGAGTCCGAAAGCTCCTTCATATGGTCCACGAAACAGGCCTTCTGCAGGCTTTCCGGCAGGGGGCGTCCGATCGCGGCTGAGGTCGGGGAGACATGCTTAAAAGAAGTTGCAGCGGGCAGGCCCAGGGCTTCCTTGAGCTCACTGACCAATTGCCAGCCGTTGAGGGCATCTAAAAAGTTGATATAGCCGCCGCGTCCATTCAACACCTGAAAAGGCAGGTCCGACCCATCCTCCATGGACAGGAAGGCCGGCTTTTGGTTGGGATTGCAGCCATATTTTAAGGGCAGTTCCTTCATCGCTTCCTCCTTTCGGGACCCAAGGCCCCATACGACCTAGATGGTCAATTCTTCTCTTTGCTCCTCCTGGTGGTAACGGGCCAGGAGGGGGATCACTTCTTCCTTCAGATAGTCGCTGACCTGCTGGGGCGCTCGTCCCACATAGGCCTGGGGATCCAAATTTTCCCGGATTTCCGCTTCATTCAGGGGAATTTCCGCATCAGCTGCCAGGCGGGCAATGAGGTCATTTTCCAGGCCCTCCAGCTTGACCCGCTTGACGGCCGCATGGGCATGCTGGCGAATGCGCTCGTGAATCTCCTGGCGGTCCTTGCCCCGCTTGACGGAGGCCATCATGACATTTTCCGTGGCCATATAGGGCAATTTTTCCATCACCCGCCGGGCAATGACCTTGTCATAGACGGTCAAGGATTGGGTGATATTGATGTAGATATTGAGAATGGCATCGACCCCCAAAAAGGCTTCCGAAAGGGCCAAACGGCGGTTGGCGGAATCGTCCAGCGTGCGTTCGAACCATTGGCAGGAGGCGGTGATCGCAGGGTTTAATGCATTGATCATGACCTGCCGGGCCAACGAACAGATTCGCTCGGAGCGCATGGGGTTGCGCTTGTAGGGCATGGCTGAGGAGCCAACCTGGCTGGTCTCAAAGGGTTCCTCCATTTCCTCAAAGGACTGAAGGAGGCGCAGGTCGTTACCAAATTTGGAGGCGGCCTGGGCAAAATTGCTCATGGCCGCGAGGAAATGGAAATCGACCTGACGGGGATAGGTTTGGCCGGTGACGGGGTAGACGGCGGAGAAACCCAGGGCTTGGGCCACGCCACGGTCTAAGGCCTTGACCTTCTCCTCGTCTCCATCAAAGAGGGCCAGGAAGGAAGCCTGGGTGCCGGTGGTTCCCTTGGCCCCCCGCAGACGCAAATCATCTAGGCAGTGCTGGAGAAAGTGCATGGCCAGGGCCAAATCCTGGATCCAGAGACAGGCTCTTTTGCCCACCGTTGTCATTTGCGCCGGTTGGAGGTGGGTATAGCCCAAGGTCGGCAGATCCTTATATTGGTCTGCAAAGCGGGCCAGGTTGGCGACGACCTGGGCGGCCTTTTTTTGAACCAGGAGGCTGGCGGCCTGCATCTGGAGCAGTTCCGCGTTGTCCGTCACAAAGCAGGAGGTGGCGCCCAGGTGAATGATGGGATGGGCCTTGGGGCAGACCTTGCCGTAGGCGTAGACATGGCTCATGACATCGTGGCGAATTTCCTTTTCCTTGGCCTGCGCCAGCTCGTAGTCGATATCATCCAGGTGGGCTTCCATCTCGGCGATTTGCTCCTCCGTGATGGCAAGGCCCAGGTCTTTTTCGACCTTGGCCAGGGCAATCCACATCCGCCGCCAGCTTTTAAATTTATGGTGGTCCGAAAAGAGGGCTTCCATTTCGGCGGAGGCATAGCGGGCCGAGTAGGGGGACCGGTAGCCTTCATGGGGGTCAAGCGAGTGAGCCATCATTGCTCCTTTCCGTCTGTTTCTTGGGCATTGATCAGGGCCTCTTCCAGAAAATGACCGGCTCCGTCCAGGGTCCGAACATAAAGGCTGACCTTATTTTCCGGGTCTAAAGCGGACCAAAGAGACTGGGCAAAGCGCGCCGCTGCGCCCTTTCCGCCGTCCTCGACTGCTACCTTCCGGGGCTCTCCGCGGAAGGAGGGGAGGGGGGTGCCGTCTGTTTCATAAGTAGAGAGGAAGTGTCCTACGCCGGTGTGACTTTCATAGTGGAAGAATTGGCGTAGGCAGCCTTGTCCTTGGGGATCGGCCGCTTTCAGAATGGAAAGCTCGTAGGCCGCCCCCTGGGATCCTCCTTCGGGCCAAAGGATCTGAGCGGAAATCCGTGGGGTCCAGTTGGGCCCGTCGGGTTCAAAGGATCGGCTCATCAGGGCTTGATCGAAGGATTGGCCCTCTTTTTCAAAAGCCAACAGGGTGTCGGTCTGATCGCCGTTGGTAAGAAAGATCCGGCCCGGTCGGGCAGAAAGGGCCCGATAGATGATCAGGCTGGGGTCTTTTAGCTTGGCGGGGTCGTAGGGGCGGGTAAAAAGTTCCCCGTCCTCGACCACAAAAATCCGGTTCCGCGAATGTTCGGAGCGGCCCATGATAAAGTAGGCGATGAAAAAGGTCTTTTCCTTTTGCCCTTGTCCGATGAAAATGCCCCGCCCGGGATAGGGATTGCCCGCCAGGAGGGTCGGTAGGTCAAGCTTTTGATTTGGCATGGGGATCCAAACTCCTTTCTATACGATCTTCTACGATCCTTTGGGCCACCAGCTCGGCCGCCTGGGGCAGAAGCACCCATTCTGCCTCCTTCATGATCCGCTGCTGTAGGCGCTCCGGCGTATCATCTGCCAGCACGTCCACGGCTTTTTGCAGCAGGATGGGGCCGCCGTCGGTCTCCGCATTGACCAGATGGACGCTGGCTCCGCTCACCTTGACCCCCCGCGCCAGGGCGGCTTCGTGGACCTTGAGGCCATAGAAGCCCGGCCCGCAAAAGGCGGGAATCAGGGAGGGGTGAATATTGAGGATGCGGCCTTCATAGCGTTGAATGAAGGCGGGGGAGAGGATGGCCAAAAAACCTGCCAAAAGGATGAGTTCAACGCCCGCTTCTGCCAGGAGGGGCTGGACAGCGTCTTCAAATTGGTCGGGGTCCGATTTTTTGGAGGGACAATAGACCGCCTTTTTACCGAATTTCTTAGCGCGCTCCAGGGCATAGGCGTTTTTTCGGTTGGAAATGACCAGGACGATCTCGCCGTGGGGGAGGTCGCCTGCGGCTTCTTTTTCTAAAAGGGCCTGCAGATTGGTACCGCCACCCGATACAAAGACCGCAATACGGGCCTTGTCCGAAGGGGCGGGCAGGGGGGCCGGACTCATAGGAGGACCCGCTCTTCTGATGGAACAACCCGGCCAATGGGATAGGCATCGACGCCGGATTTTTGTAGGATGGCTTGTGCTTTTTCCACCTCTTCGGGGGGCAGGATCATGACCATGCCCACGCCCATGTTAAAGGTGTTGAACATATCGTGGTCGCTGATCTGGCCCAGCTCCTGGAGGAAGGGGAAGACGGGGGGAATGCGGAGGGCATCGCGGTCAATCGCCGCCCCAAAGCCATCCGGCAGGGAGCGGGGAATATTTTCGTAGAAGCCGCCGCCGGTGATATTGGCCACCGAACGGACCCTACAGGCGGCAAAGACGGAGAGGACCGGCTGGACATAGATCGTAGTCGGGGTCAAGAGCACCTCACCGATGCTTTTGCCGGCCAGGGGGCCCTGGCCTGCGACGGGGAAGGGGTCCTGGAGATTGACCTGGTGATCGGCCAGGATTTTTCGAACCAGGGAGTAGCCGTTCGAATGAAGACCGGATGAAGGGAGGGCGAGCAGGATGTCTCCCTCCTGGATCTGAGCGGGATCGGGAATAGCGGATTTTTCGACCACACCGACGGCAAAGCCGGCAATATCATATTCATCTTCCGGATAAAAGCCCGGCATTTCGGCTGTTTCGCCCCCGATCAAACCGGCCTTGGACTGGACGCAGCCCTCGGCGACGCCGGAGACAATGGCCGCGATGCGTTCCGGGTCATTTTTGCCGCAGGCGATGTAATCCAGGAAGAAGAGGGGCTGCGCCCCCAGGCAGATGATATCGTTGACGCACATGGCGACCGCATCGATCCCGATCGTATCGTGGCGGTTGAGCTCGAAGGCGAGCTTGAGCTTGGTCCCGACCCCATCGGTGCCGGAAACGAGGACCGGCTCCTGATAGCCCTTTGGCAGTTCAAAAAGTCCGCCAAAGCCCCCGATCGCGGAAAGAACACCCGGTCGGTCGGTTCTTTTAAGGGAGGCCTTCATGAGCTCTACGGCTCGGTAGCCGGCCGTAATGTCAACACCGGCAGCGGCATAGGCATCGGATTTGGATTGTTGATTGGCAGTCATTCAGATTCCTTTCCAGTCCAGCAATAGGTGCAGAGACGACAGGGGTCCAGTCCGATGGACTCGATCAAGTTTTCCAGCGATTGAAATTCAAGCGAGGAGAAATGGAATTGCTCGGCGATTTTGGCCCGCATCGCCTTGCCTCGTTCGCTCTCCCCATCTGCATATTCATCCAGGTGGGCCAGGCCTTCTTCCCCCTCCAGGGCGAGGATGGTTCTGCGCGTGAGCAGCTCCATGGGGTCGACCGTTCGTGAGAAGCCCAAAAACTTGCAGACGTGCATGGTAGGCGGCGTGGCCGAGCGCATATGGACTTCCTTAGCGCCATTGCGATAGAGGAAGCCAACCGTCCCAGCCAGCTGAGTCCCCCGGACAATCGAATCGTCGACAAAGAGCAGCTTTTGATCGTTAATCAGCTCATGGACCGGGATCATCTTCATCCGGGCCACCTTCTCCCGCTGGTTTTGTACGGAAGGGGTGAAGGAACGAGCCCAGGTAGGCGTATATTTCACCATGGCGCGGGCATAGGGCACCCCGGAGGCAAGTGCATAGCCCAGGGCGTGACCGATCCCGGAATCGGGGACGCCAACAATGGCATCCAGGTCAGGAATCTGCTGACGCTCCTGGTCCTGCTCCGCCATCAGCTCCCCATTGCGGTGGCGGGCTT
Organism: uncultured Tissierellia bacterium; assembly: GCA_902489145.1. Taxonomy (GTDB): domain Bacteria; phylum Bacillota; class Clostridia; order Tissierellales; family Peptoniphilaceae; genus Kallipyga. The sequence goes on from CABTYV010000011.1 coordinate 31,135, forward strand.
TTTCCACGCAGACTCCGTCATAGACCGAGGAAGGATAGCCGTAGTAGGCCCAGAGGAAGGCGCAAATATGTTCTTCCGCTCCCGCCTCCACCAGGGTAAAGACCTTATCCTTGGTGATTTTCACGATCTCACCAGGCCCCAGCTCCTTATGGTTGCGGTAGCCCAATTTCTGATAGGAGAAGGACTCGAAGCAGACGCACATCCCTTCGTCATCCTTGCCGATCACCACCGGGATTCGACCGAGCTTATCGCGTACCGCAATGATGGAGCCGTCCTCCTGGAGGACCAGAAGCGACATGGTCCCTTCCACGACCTCCTGAACAAAGCGGATGCCCTCGATCAGGTCTTCCTTCATATTCATCAAAGCGGCGATGAGCTCGCAGGAGTTGATCCCGCCGCCGGAGATGGCGTCAAAATGCGCGCCGGGCTGACTCAGGTAGCGGTCGACCAAATCATTTTTGTTGTTGATGATCCCGGTATAGCACAAGGCATAGGTGCCAAAGGAGGAGCGGATTAAAAGGGGTTGGGGGTCAAAGTCGGAGATACAGGCGATCGCCGAGGTGCCCTGGAGCTCCTCCAGCACGTGTTCAAAGCGGGTCCGAAAGGGGGTGTTCTCAATATTATGAATTTCTCTTTGCAGACCTGCTTCCCGATCATAGCAGGCGATACCGGCTCGGTGCGTGCCTAAATGGGACAGATAGTCCGTCCCGTAAAAAGCATCTTCAATGGCATCCCGTGCGGATACCAGTCCAAAAAAAGCGCCCATGGGCTCTTCCTTTCTCTACTGATCTTGCTGACGAATGCTTGCATCGCCCTTGGCCAACGCAAAAGGCTTGCCCCCACGCTTCTTCTCCGATCGCTTTGAGGGGGACGAGCACGGTGAAAAAATAAAATTCGCCCCAAAATTGCGACAGCTTTCGGAGCGAATCTTTGAAATCGCTAGTTTTCCTTGGTAACCCGGCGGAACATCTCTTCGTAGGCAGCTTCAATATTGCCCATGTCGCGGCGGAAGCGATCCTTGTCGAGCTTTTCGTTGGTTTCGGTATCCCAGAAGCGGCAGGTATCCGGGGAGATTTCATCGGCCAGGACAATGGTCCCATCGGGTCGGCGACCAAATTCCAGCTTAAAATCGACCAGCTTGACATGATGCTTCAGGAAGAAGGCCTTGAGGGTCTCATTGACCTTGCGGGACAGCTCCTCAATCCGGTCCAGCTCCTCTTTGCTGGCAAGCTTCAGGGCAATGACATGCGAGCGGTTGATCAGCGGATCGTGGAGGTCATCATTTTTCAAGGAGAACTCGAAGGTCGGCTCCTCAAAGTCAATCCCTTCCTCCACCCCATAGCGCTTGGCAAAGGATCCGGCAGAGGTGTTGCGCATGATCACCTCCAGAGGGACAATCTCCACCTTTTTCACGACGGTCTCCCGGTCATTCAGTTCCTGCACGAAATGGGTAGGCACGCCAACCTGCTCCAGCATCTGCATCAAAATGTTCGTCATCCGGTTGTTGATCGCCCCCTTGCCCACGATGGTGCCCTTTTTCGCCCCATCGCCAGCCGTTGCATCGTCCTTATACGAGACGATCAGGCAATCCTCATCATCGGTTGTAAACACCTTTTTGGCTTTTCCTTCATAGAGCTGTTCTTTTTTTTCCATGATCCGTACGGTCCTTTCCTTCCATGTTCCGGCATTGCGCTGGGAAACAGTGAGATACCATTATACAACATTTTGTCCTCATCGGGACAATGGCAGACTAAAAAACGCCAATTTTCTGGCGACGTTTTTGCGGTCGCATTCGGACGACGTTGTTCTTGCGCGTCGCTGGGCAGGAGGCCACCGGACGCATCCAGGCGCCGGTCTACCTACCGATTCAGTTGCTCTTCCACCTTGCGGTTTTTCTCCAAGTTAGCCGCATGATCCGCCTCGCGCCGTTCCTTCAGTCGCTTGGCCAGCCCTGGATCTTCCACCGCCAAAATCTGGCAGGCCAGCAGGGCCGCATTCTTCCCGCCGTCAATCGCCACCGTGGCCACAGGAATCCCGGAAGGCATCATCACGGTTGAGAGCAGGGCATCCATCCCCTCTAACGCATTGGATTTGCAGGGCAATCCGATCACCGGCAAAATCGTATTGGCCGCCAAGGCGCCCGCCAAATGCGCCGCCATGCCAGCCACCCCAATCAGCACCCCAAATCCATGCTCCGCCGCCCCCTGGGCAAAGGCCTTCGCCTCCTCCGGAGACCGGTGAGCCGAATAAACGTGCGCCTCAAAAGGCACCTCCAGCTCCTCTAAAATCTTTACCGCCTTTTCCACAATGGGCAGATCCGAATCCGACCCCATCACAATCGCTACTTTTTTCATCCTTCCTCCTTCATCGAAACCATGCCCGCCACGCACAATCCAAACCACCGATCCGCAGGCTCCATCTATTCTATTATAGCAAAATATAGCCTCTCCATCGCACCGACCGGACGCTTTTTGCCCCACCGTTCCCTCGACGCAGCGGTGGGGCAGCCTCCAGCTGCCCTTCCTTTCAAAAATAGAAAGAGAGGAAGTCGGGCCGGGCCCGACTTCCTTCCGCTTATCATTCTATAAGGGAGCGCCCCTGAGGGGGCGCCTCTGCTTTTTTCCAATCGTCGGCCGCAGGCCGACACCGCATTTTGGTCGTTCATGGGTGATTTTGTCGTAGCTTTGTCGTAGCTGTAGAGGAAAATGGCCACCCCTTCGTTTTCCTCTACAGCAAAAATGACATTTCTGTCAAAAAAGGGGAGGA
>CABTYV010000012.1 GCA_902489145.1 uncultured Tissierellia bacterium
ATTCTTTTGACCTCGGCCAAAGAGCTGTCCAAGGCAACCAAAGAGGGGATCCAGGAGCTGAAACAAAATAAAACAATCGGCCTGTTCCCAGTCGGAGGAATCCGGTGATGGGCGGGCCAGAAAAAAAACGGCCGACCCCCCGGTGGGACCCCAAACGGACATACGACCATCTGCTCGATGCCATCCGGGCCTATCGGTCCAGCGGTATGATTTCTTTTCACATGCCCGGCCATAAAAATCGAGCAGGTCTTTTACCCGCTGATCTGCCCTATGCGATTGATATGACTGAGAGTGCGAACATGGCCGACCTCTATGCTCCAGCGGGTCCCCTACGGTCTGCCATGGACGCCCTCCGACGCTTTCGGGGCACCAGTGCCTCCTATTTTCTTTTTAATGGGTCCACAGCAGGGATCCTGGCCGGCCTTCGCAGCTTGACCCGACCAGGCGATTCGGTGCTCATTGGCCGCAATGCCCATCGGTCGGTCTATCAGGCTCTGAGTCTTCTTCGTCTCCATCCCTACTTCATCCTGCCCCGCTATGAGGAAGGTCTGCCTCTATTTTTGGATATCTCCCCTACAAGGGTAGCGGAGGCCCTGGACGCCCATCCCGAGATCCGTCTGGTCCTGATCACCTCGCCCACCTACGAAGGCATCTGTTCCGATCTGCCCGCCATCGCTCAAATCTGCCGAAAGAAGCATTGCCTGCTCATGGTAGACCAGGCGCATGGCGCTCATTTGGCCTATCTCAACCGCTTTAGCGACCAGCGGCTTCCGGAAGCGGTAGACGCTGGGGCCGATCTGGTTGTCGAGAGTCTTCATAAAACCCTGCCCGCCCTCACGCCAGCCGCCCTTGTCCATCTCAAAAATCCTCGCTATCAGAGCGCCCTGGAAGAGAATTTAGCGCTCTTCCAGTCCTCTTCTCCCTCCCATATCGTTCTGGCCTCCATTGATGAATGCCTGACTTACTTGAACGAGGAGGGGCCCAGGCTTTTTCAGCCTTTTCTGGAACGGCTTTTTCGTTTTCGGGAAGGGGCTCAGAACCTCCACCACCTCTTTCTCTATCAACCGGATTTGCCCATGGATCCTTTTAAACTGCTGCTTTCCTGTAGCGCCATAGAAGAGTCCGCCCAAAAAGTGACCCAGGACTTGTACCAGCGGGGTTTCGCTTTTGAGATGACCCTGGTCAATGAAATTTTAGCCATGCCATCTTTGGCCAATCAAAAAAAGGACCTGGACAAGCTGCTGGAGGCGCTATTGCTGCTGGATTCTACCTATACGCCCTCCAGGAAAAGGCCCCGCTATCCCCTCCCCGCATTTCCCCCTCAGCGGCTTGAGCCGGATGAGGCGAGCTGGGCAAAAAAGGACTGGGTGCCCTTTGAAAAATCAGCTGGCTTAATCGCCGGAGAAGCCCTCTGGGCTTATCCCCCGGGGATTCCCTTGATCTGGCCCGGAGAAGAGATTACACCGGAATGGATTGAAACCGTAAGAGCCTGGACGGCCACCGGTCAAAGCTTTCGAACCACCAGCCAGCGATTTCCAGACGCCTTCTGTGTGCTTGCTGCCCCGGCCAAAGATCGGCAGGCGGATTGACGATCATAAAAAAAATCGATACAATAGACCCATCGTAAAGGGGCGTCTAAGGCGCTCTTATTAGAAAGGACACCAACATGAAGCATATTGTGACTTTGAAAACGAGAAATCTTCAGGAAAGCAAAAAAGACGGTGGCTGCGGCGCCTGCCAGACCTCCTGCCAGTCCGCCTGCAAAACCTCCTGTGGTATTGCCAACCAGGATTGTGAAAAGGCCCGCTAAGCTCGCTGGCCTCCTCATCAAGCGCCACTCTCCGGAGTGGCTCTTTTTTATGAAGCTTTTTAGAAAGGAACTCCATGATTCACGCTTTTATCAGTCATGGCTATCCCATTGTCCTGGATGTCTACTCCGGCTCCGTTCATTTGGTGGATGAGCCGACGCTTTTTGCGATTCAAACGATTGAAAAAAACGCCTCTAATCCTCAACATTTTGATCATGACCGCCTGAAGGCGGCGCTAGGTCAGGCATGTAAGGACCTCTCCCCGAAGGAAGCGGCCGATATTTGCTCAGAAATTCAAATGCTGATCGATGACCAGGTCCTCTTTACGGAGGATTCCTATCGAGACCTCTCGATTGACCTGACCAAAAGGAAAACCGAGGTGAAGGCCCTGTGTCTCAACGTAGCGCACACCTGCAATCTGAACTGTGACTACTGTTTCGCCAGCCAGGGCAAATATCATGGAGAAAGGGCCATCATGCCCTTTGAAGTAGCGAAGCAAGCCATTGACTTCTTAATCGCTCACTCTGGCGGCCACCGAGTGCTGGATGTCGATTTTTTTGGTGGCGAACCCCTGCTCAATTGGGATGTGGTAAAGAAAACAGTGGCCTATGCGGATGAGCTTGGCGCCCACCACCACAAAAAATTTCGCTATACCTTTACCACCAACGGCCTCCTGCTCGACGAGGAGGTGGGACAATTTCTCAATGCCCATATGCATAATGTGGTCCTATCCCTTGATGGTCGACCCGAAGTACATGACCGCCTCCGCCATACCCTATCCGGCCAAGGATCCTATGATCTAATCCTGCCCAAGTTTCAAGCCTTTGTAAAAAGCCGGGGAGACCAGGAATACTATGTCCGCGGCACTTTTACTGGTCATAATAAAGATTTTTGCCAGGATATTATTCATATGGCCAACCTGGGCTTTCATCGTTTGTCCATGGAGCCGGTCATTGGGGACCCTGCGGAGCCCTACATGCTCCAGGATGAGGATCTTCCCCTGTTGGAGGACCAGTACGATCAATTGACCTGTGAGATGCTCCGTCGCGACCGAATCGCCGATGATTGCCTCTCCAGGGGCGGGCGTTTGAGCGATCTTCCGCTGGAGGATCAGCCCTTTCTCTTTTACCACTTTATGATGAATCTGGAGGAGGGTCCCTGCATCTATAAAAGGATCTCCGGTTGTGGCTCCGGCACGGAATATATGGCGGTAACTCCTTGGGGGGATCTCTATCCCTGCCATCAATTTGTGGGAGAAGATGCCTATCTCTTAGGGAACGTATTTGATGGGGTCAAAAATGAGGCCTTGACTCAGGAATTTAAACAGTGCAACTGCTACGCCCGCTCCGAATGCCAGGATTGCTGGGCCAAGCTTTACTGCTCCGGTGGCTGTGCAGCCAATGCTTTGCACGCTACAGGCAAGCTCACGGGGACCTTACCTTTTTCCTGCGCGCTTTTTCGTAAAAGAATGGAATGTGCCCTGACCCTCAAGGTCGACGCCCTGGTTCGACAGGCAGAAAGAGACCTAAAAAAAGCAGAAGCCTAGAAGGCTGGCGCATAATCATAGAAAAAGGGGACTGTCTACGGACAGTCCCCTTTTTCTTTACAAGCTGCAAGTCCCGCTCAAACAAGGACCTTATTTTTCAGGTGGAACAGGCTTCGCTTCCTCTTTTTTGATCGTAATCGATTCCTCCACCTCTTTGCTGACGGCATTCTTCTCACCAATGATGGCAATCTCAGAAGGCATATAGCTTTCAATATATTCCTTTACCGTCTTAGGCAGGGCCTTTGGTGCTGTGAGCAGCAGGGGCGCATTCAAACGGCCCGCCACCCCACCGATCACCAGGGCGTCTGCAAAATCCAATCCGGTGGCCAGGAAGACGGTCTCTACCTGATCCTTGTTCATCAGCTTGGCGATTTCAATAGCGGTCTCATAACGGGTTTCACCTTGCACCCGGCTGATCACGCGGACCAGATCCTGAACCGATTCGTAGGTTTCTTTGGTGATCGCTGCTGCTCCACCCAGGACCGTAATGGAATCTAGTTTCAGCTCCTGGATCCCCTCTTTGGTTGCCTTGGACAGCTCTTTGGCCGAGGTCAAAAGAATTGCCGTATTCGTTTTCGAGGCATAGGGCGCCGCAGAGAGCGCATCCGCCGCTACCTCGCCCGATGCCAGGATGGCACGTGTATTTTCTCTGCCAAGCTCCTTATTCAGCTTGAAGATGGCTTTGGAAACCTGGACGGAGGTTTCATAGCGGTTCTCTCCGGCCAGTCGAGTGACCGTCACCCCTTCCAGAGCCTTCGTTGCCGTTTCCAACTCCTTCGAGACGGCTGCTTCCCCGCCCACAATCACTACTTTTTTGGCGCCTAAGCGCTTCATCTCTGCTTGAATCGTCGCATCCAGCTGCTTGCCAGAGACCAACAGAATCGGTGCGTTCAGACCCTTGGCATAAGGAGCGGCGGTTAAAGCATCTGCAAAGCGATCGCCGCGGGCGAAAACAACCGTATCCGCCTGATCAAAGTACTGGCGGGAAATCTTGAGTGCCGTTTCATAGCGGTTGCTTCCGCCAATGCGGTTCACCTTGCGATTTTGGAGAATTGTCAACTTGAAAGAGGTTTCCAGGGTCAGGAATTTCACCTTCACCGTGATTTCCCCAATCTTTTCCGTTGAGAAGCCGATGACCCATTCCTCGCGCAAGGGGAAGCTTAAATCTTCAATTTTTTCATCCTTGTAATGAAGGAGCAGTCTTTCCTCGTTTAACTTGGACTCATCGTTCTGATAGTATTGGGGGTTCTTCAAGGGGGTCTTGACCTCAATGCTATCCGGTGCCTGGACCAGCCAGAGGATCGGCAGCTTTACCTTGACGTCAGTGCCCCGGATGGTTCCCTCTACCGTCAGATCAGTCGGCAGCTTTTCGGGCTCCTTGCACTCTGACCAATCAATGGGCAGATCGGCGGTTTTCTTATCCTTAAAGGTAACAGTCACCAGCTTGGGCAGCGTCGGTTTCTGACCCTTTACCAATACCTGAATGGGCAGGGGCGCAAAGGTGAAATCCTTGGCCTGGACCACCTTGACCTTCACGCTGGTTTCGATTTTGTTGTTGACATCATCACTCAGGCGAATCACGCCATCCACCAGATATTCATCGCCAGCCTTCGCGTCCGGCTTGATATCGGTTTTGGTCCATTTCACCGGACACTCCAGCTCAAACTCCTTGTTGCCGACTTTGACCTTTAGCTTTGCTTTTTCGGGCAGGGCCGGCTCCACTCCTACGAAGGTCGTAATATCTTCAAAGCCGACGACCGAGACTAAGGAACGATTGACCTTGAGGCCCGAGACCTCAGATGAGCCAGGCTCTGTGCTGATCGCGGATTTGTTATCATCATAGCTCAGCGCCATGTACCAGGCTTGGTCTGCATCCTTTTTCTTTTGGAAGAGCGCCAGACCAACATAGTCGTAGGAGATCAAGCTAAGATACTCTTTGGCCTCCATGCCTTCCTTGACGACCAGTTTTCCATCCTTCAATTCAACATTATTCTTCTGTGCTTCCCAATTTTTGAGCATTTTGAGCACGTTCTGAAGGCTGGCACCTGTCAGCGTCGCCAGGCTTTCCTGCCCAATCTCGCCACCGGTCGGACGACTGGTGATGAAATTATAGGACGCCTCCAAGGCTCTCTCTCGTGCAACCTGCTCATTTTCATTGTCCCACGAAATCGGCTTATATTCCGACTTGAACTTCAGGGTCTCCACCGCATCCTTACGAATGCGGTTAATTTCTGCCAAAATTGCTTCCTGCTCGACCGACTCATACCTTCCCTCGACCGGAATCGTATAAGTCTCTTCCCCTGCACGCACTGGCACGGCGCCCAAGGGCAAGACCATGGCCAGGGTCAGCAGAAAACAAAGGACCACCTTTCCTGTTCGCTTCATACTTCCTCCTTCTAGGCTTTCTAAGCCTGGTTCTTAGCTTTCTTAGCTTTTATTTTACCCGACCGGGCAGAAAACTGCCAGGGGGCATCAAAAGATGAAACGGTTTGGGACCTCGTGCTAGGATTGAAAGCTTGTTTTTTGAAAGGAATAAGGGAGCAGCTCCGATAAAGTATAGACCTGCACCTCTTCCGATCGATTCGAAAGGACAATGGCAAAATCAGCCGGGCAAAATTCCGCCATCACCTGGCGACAAACGCCACAGGGCGCCGTAAAATCTGTGCTCCGCTCCGCCCCTTCCTTTTTTCCTACAATCGCGATCGCTTTGAAGTCCATTGCGCCCTCGGAGATGGCTTTGAAGAACGCGGTCCGCTCTGCACAAATGCTAGGTCCAAAAGCCGCATTTTCGATATTACATCCCGTCCATACCCGACCATCCGCCCCCCACAGGGCAGCTCCAACGGCAAAGCCCGAATAGGGATGGTAAGAATGCGATAGCGCCTCCATCGCCTGGGCCACCAGGGATTCATAGCCGGATCCCTCAAGCGCTATTGTTTTCATAGCTGCTCCACCCCTGCTTCACTCACCCGGTAAAAAACGGGCCCTTGTCGCCTCAAAACCGGCGCATCCACTATTGAAAAGGCCTGAAGGGCCCGTTCCATCGCCGCCTCCGCTTCCTCTTGATTGCGAGCGTAGAGATGACATAAGGCTTCGCCGGCCTCAACCGCGTCCCCAAGCTTCCGGTCCATCATCAGGCCCACCCGGGGATCAATCGTATCCTCCTTCCGGCTTCTTCCCGCCCCTAAAAGCTGGGCGACCCGCCCGATTTCTTCGGTTTGAATGGCACCAATGAAGCCGGATTGGGGCGCTCGGACGACTTGAACGACCTCCGCTTCAGCAAATAAGGAGGGATCCTCCACATAGCGCACCTCCCCGCCCTGCTGAGCCACCATCGAAAGAAGCTTCTGATAGGCCCGCCCCTGCCGGAGGCTTTCCTCTGCCATGGCAAGCGCCTGGTCCGAATTGTCGCACTTCCCGCCCAGTTCCAGCATGGCAGCCGCCACCTGGAGGCAAAGGGACTTTACATCTTCCGGTCCTCTACCCTGAAGCGTTTCGATGGCTTCCTTCACCTCCAAGGCATTGCCCACCGCTCGTCCTAGCGGTTGGTCCATATCGCTGATCAGCGCGAGGGTTTTCTTGCCATTATCCAGGCCAATCTCCACCATGCTCTGGGCCAATGCAATCGCCCGTTCATCCGTCTTCATGAAGGCGCCGGAGCCCACCTTGACATCCAAAACGAGGGCATCTGAACCATCTACTAGTTTTTTAGACATGATGGAAGAAGCGATCAAAGGAAGCGAATCCACCGTTCCGCTCACATCGCGAAGGGCATAAAGCACCTGGTCAACCGGCGCAATTTGCTTGCTCTGCGAAGCAATCGAAAGGCCCACCTTCTGTACTGCCTGCACAAACTCCTGCTCACTTAAGGCAGTTCGAAAACCGGGGATAGCCGAGAGCTTATCAATGGTTCCGCCCGTAAAGCCCAATCCACGTCCGGATAGCTTGGCAACGGGAAGACCACAGGCCGCCACAATGGGGCCTACGACCAGGGAGGTTTTATCGCCGACACCGCCCGAGGAATGCTTATCGACAATGGGCCCCGGCAATTCCGGAAAGGAGAGGGAAGCGCCTGATTGGGCCATCGCACTGGTAAGATTGGCCAACTCCTTCCGGTTGAGCCCCTGAAAATAGATGGCCATCAGTAGGGCGGTAATCTGATAATCCGCCATGGTTCCCTCTTTTACCCCTGAAACAAACTCCTTGATTTCTTCTTCATCCAAGGCTTGTCCATTTCTTTTTTTTAGGATCAGATCGACGTACGACATCTCGCCTCCTTCCTTTCAAAGCACACTTCAATTTTTTGCCGGCTTTGCCTTCGCTTTAGCGACCGCCTCTTTTAGCATGGTAAGATAGAGCGGAATCCCGGCCTTTTTCGCATAAAAATGCGTGCCATCGGTTCCCTTATAGATATCCGGATGGGCCTTTGAGATCCCGTTCCAATCGGCTATGGTGACAAAGGGATAGCCCTGCTCCAGCTCTGGTAACCATTTGGCATACTTTTCAATATCTGACTTCTCCCCACAACCGCGTTCAAAAGGCGTCACAAAAATAAGACGGGTCCCTGCCGGAACGGCCTCCACAATTTTTCTCGCTTCCTTCTTAAAATTCGGATAGACATTATTGCCCAGGGCAATTACCACCAGAGATGGCAGCTTGCCCGACTGAATCCAGCCCTCCAGAATCGCCCGTCCCTGATGCAGGAAGCGAGAGACCTTTCCATCCACACTGGCTTTGGGAAAAACGCGCTTGATGCTGCGCCCCATACCCAACAGCACGCTGTCTCCTAAGAAGCGGATTTCCTCCTTTTGAGCCGCCTTTATGCGGCCCTGTTCTTGACGCTTGAGATTCTCTTGGCGGAGAGCTTCTGCGACCAGGTCACGAACCTGGTCGGTTTCTCCTACGACCTGGTCCAGATCCTGCTCGACGGCAGAGGCCCATAGGGTCTCCTCCAGACTAGTCAGTGCAGGCGCGGAACCCACCTCCGTGATGCTCAAGACCAGGGCGAGTGCGGCAAAAGCCAGGGCCAACATTTTTTGGCTGGCCCCCGCCAATATCCGTCGCTTTGATCGCTCGCCCAGACAAAAGGGTTCCCAAAACGCCAGGTTAAAGAAAGAAAGGAGCAGCCCCCCTGAGAGGGTCAGGACAAAAACCAGCCCCTTGTCCAGACCCGCCTGAGTCAGAAGGACAAAAAGAGGCCAATGGAAAAGATAAAAACCATAAGAATGATCCGATAGCCAGCGAATCCATCGTGGTTCCATGCCAGGGAGGCTCATTCCATCTAAAAGACGGGCGACTGCCAGCAAAAGGGCGGAAAGGATTGCGATGACAAAAAAGCCCACTCGGTAGGTTGCCTTGCGCTCGTAGGTGAACAGAAAACAGAGCCCTAAAAAAGCCAGCAGGGCCAGGGAAAAAATCAGCCAGAGAAGCCGGACATGGGACCGAAGGGCTCTTTTCTCATTTTTTGGCCCCGATTCTACGCCAAAGAGGACCGCCAGGGCACTCCCCATAAAAAAGGGGCTCATCCGGGTGAAATCAGAAAAATAAAGTACTGCCGTGGGTTTCCCTAAGAAAGATCCTCCCAGCATGAGCAGAAGGGGGAGGATGCTTAGCACCAGCGAAATTTCCAGGATTTGGGTCTTCAGCCTTTGCAGGGCATGAAGGGAATAAGAGGCCGTCTCCCGTTCTGATAGCGCACTGCCCTCCTGCCTTCTTTTTTTATCATGTACTTCAAAAAAGCGGCGGCGGAGCAGGACCAAAAGAGCGCCCCATAGGAGGTAAAAATGCATTTCAATGGCCAGGGTCCAGGTGTGCACATACAAGTGCGGGATAAACTGGGCCTCATAGGACCCACCGCTCAAGATCTCATACCAGTTGGTCATAAAGCCAAGGGCGCCCGCTAGCTGACGTCCGTAATCGACCCGTAGATCGCTTCCTAAAAAGACCAGCCCGATTGCGCTGATCCCGATCATGAGCAAAAGAGCGGGATAAAGCCGCCGGATCCGCTTCCAAAGGAAGTCCCCATAGGAGCGTGGCGTTTGACTCTTGCTCAGATGGGCAATAAATTGTCCGGTGATGAGATAGCCGGAAAGTGCAAAGAAAAGCTCCACACCAAAAAAACCTGCCGGAAGGCGGTCCGGAAAAAGATGATAGAAAAAAACCAATAGAAAGGCGAACACCCGGAGGCTGTCAAACCATTGGATGTGATGGGCTCTTGCCGTCCTCAGATCTACGGCCCCTCCGGATTTTCTTATTGTGCTTCTTTCACCCATTGACCTGCTCCTTTACGCACAAACCAGCCCTGATCCTTCAGAAAAAAACGTCCTTCCTTCAGAGCGCCGCCTTGAAAAACCCCTTCCACATAGGATCCGTCTGGAAAGGTAATTTTTCCGGGCCCTTCAAAACGACCCGCCTTCCATTTCCCCTCGTAAAAAGGAGCCTGGCCCGTTTCCTTGCCAGAAATCCTCCCGGTCCCGTCTTTTTGAGGCAGAAAAAGTTGACCTTGAATTTCCAACTGATCCGCGAGCTGGTAATGCGAATAGGTTTGCGCCTTTTTCGGACGGATCGCAATCAATGCGAAAACGATCAAGAGACCATAGATGAAAAGGCGAAGGGGATGAAGGGAGCCTGGAAGCTGCCATTTTTTTGTTTGCATAAGCACCTCGCTTAGTGAATGGATTTGGATTCCAGATGAATCCAAACCAACTCCATGGGGTTAAAGAGCCGGAAAGGAAGGCCAGAATTGCCCAGACCGGCCGATAGGATCAGGGTGTGGAGACCCTGCTCAAACTGGCCCCGGTCATAGAAGGGGAAGAGGGAAAAATCCGGAGAAAATACACCGCCCAAAAAGGGCAATCGCAGACCGCCCCCGTGCATGTGACCAGAAATGGTGAGATCCGCCCCCCAGGCTTGATAGGCGGGCCAATAGAGGGGGTTGTGGGCCAGAAGAATCTGGTAATACTCCGGATCGTAAGCCGGCAGATGGGTCTGAATATCCCCAGCTGGGCCTTCCTCCCGATTGGCGTAAAAACGCAGGTCCTCCTGAAAACCCGCCAACTGGATCCGGCCCCCATTGTGCAAAACAGGCAGGTTGCGGTGAGTAAGATCGAGGATTCCGGCTGCCTGCAGCTGATCTGTAAGCCACTGGCCCTCGCCCTTTTTTTCCAGCAGGAGCTCGTGATTGCCCAGAATATAGTAAGTCGGTTTTCGCTCCTTGAGCGCCTTTAAAAAAAGACCCATATTCTTTTTTTCCTGATTGCTGTATCGATGCCCATAGGAGATCAAATCACCCGTTAGCACAATGAGATCGGCCTCCCCCTGGTCGATATGGGCTAAAAGCTTTTTTCCGCCTTCTTTTAGAAAATGGCCATGAAGATCTGAAATCTGGCAAATCGTATACCCATTAAAGGCGTTGGGGAGATGGGGAGATGATACCGTATAGGTCTGATCTCGAAAGCTTTGATTCGACTGATAATAGGAAAGAAGAAGGAGCGATAGGAGCATCGCCAGAAGACCAAAAAGAATCCATTTCTTCTTCTGGTCAAGAAAAGTCAGCCAATCGCGCTCCTCTGCTCTTCTTCGACGGTTTGGATAGGCCTGCATGCTGTTCCCCTTCCATGAAATTTATTTCCTCATCAGTATACCTTGAAATCTTGAAATCGTCTCGATTCGTCTTCCTTTTTGATATGATAAAAGAGCATCAAATCCCAAAGAGAAAGAAGGCACGCATGGAATATTACGGTAAACTTTTTCGCCCGCCCTCGGAAGCACGTTCTTTGATCATCCAAGTGACCATCGGCTGTGCACAAAACACCTGCACCTTTTGTTCGATGTACAAGGAGGACCACTTTTCTATCCGGCCCCAGGCCGATATTTTACGAGACCTGCAGGAGATGGCCCGTCCCTACCACGGCATTCGAAAGCTCTTTTTGGCCGATGGCGATGCGTTGGTGGTCCCCACCGACCGACTTTTAGCCATTATCCATCAGGCTTATGCGCTCTATCCTTTCCTGGAACAGGTCAATGCCTATGCCACGGTCCAGGACATCCTGCGCAAATCGGATCAGGAACTGGCGGACCTAAAAAAAGCCGGCCTGGACCTGCTTTATATCGGACTGGAATCGGGCGATGATGAAATCCTTAAAAAAATCCACAAGCCCATGACCCAGGCTCAGTATATTGAAGCCCTAAAAAAGGCGAAAAAAGCAGGACTTAGAACCTCCGTCACCATGATTTTAGGGCTGGGGGAAAAGGATCATTCAAAGCAGCACATTCAGGGCTGCGTCCAGGCGATCACTGCCTCTCGCCCTGATTTTCTGGCCTTTTTGAGCCTCCACCTCCAACCAGGCGCCCCCCTTTACGAGGCAGTCCGATCCGGTCAATTTTATGAAATCAATGACGAAGAAAAAATGGCCGAAATGCGGAGCTTCCTCTCGCAAGTGGATAGTCCCGGCACGGTTTTTCGTTCCAACCATGCCTCCAACCCGGTTGCCATCGCCGGCACCCTCAACCAGGACCGAGAAAAAATGCTCCGCCAAATCGACCAGGCAGTTCGCTATCAGGCCTATCGCCCAGAGGGCTGGCGAAACCTGTAAATTTTCAAAAATGATGTGCTTTCTAGCGACTGAGCTTTTGCAGGAGCTGGTTGATCTCCTTCAATTTTTCCTCTGCCGCCTCCGGCCCCTCCGCCATTGCCTCCTTGAGACAGTTGTCCAGGTGAGCGGATAAGACCAGCCGGTTGACCTCCTTTAAGGACTGGAGACAGGCGAGGATTTGATTTGAAATCTCCAGACAGTAGCGATCTTCCTCTACCATACCGATTAAGCCCCCGACCTGACCCTGAATAATTTTCAGGCGCCGGAGCACCTGCTGGTGATTAGCTTTCATGAGACGCCTCGATCGAGACGACCTCATAGCCCGCTTCCTCCACTTTTTGGATCAGTGTCTCATCTGATACGGACTTGCTCAGGTGAAGCTTAGCGATGCCTTGAGCCTGGTCAACCTCGGCTCCTACCCCCTCCAGACTATTGAGCGCTTCTGCTACCCGCGCCTGACAATGAGCGCACATCATCCCCTTGATCTTCATTATTTTTTCCATCATTTCCTCCTTTTTCTCGGTTCGTTTTTCGTCCTTCTCTCCATTATTTTGTTTCTTTTTATGGAATCCTTCCTCCGGTGCCTTTAAAGACTTAATTTGAAGAAGCGTCGCGGCTCCTGCGCTCCGCTGTCTCTGATGTGTGCTAGCCACTTTTTTACTGATCTTCAAATGCAGCGCATTGCTTACCACAAACAGGGACGATAGGGACATGGCAAAAGCCCCGATCATGGGATGCAGGGTCCAGCCAAAGAACGGATAGAAAGCCCCTGCGGCCAGGGGAATGCAGATCGCGTTATAAAAAAAGGCCCAGAAGAGATTCTGTTTAATTTTTTGAACGGTCCTTTTCGATAAATCATAGGCTGATACGACATCCCAGGGATTGGACCGGACGAGAATCAGATCGGCTGACTCCATCGCCACATCAGTGCCTGCGCCAATGGCCAGGCCAACGTCAGCGCGGCTGAGGGCCGGCGCGTCATTGATCCCATCGCCTACCATAGCGGTTTGCAAGCCCTGCGCCTTTAAATCACGAAGCACCTGCTCCTTCTCCTGAGGCAGCAGGTCCGCTTTAAAATGATCCAGGGGCAATTGCCGGGCCAGCGCCTCGGCCGTATGTTGATTGTCTCCCGTAACCATCCAGGTTTGAAGACCTCGCTCTTTCAAAGCTGCCAGGGCTTTTGCACTATCCTCCTGAAGCAGATCTGCTGCGGCCAAAAGACCCAGGACCTTTTTTTCGGCCGCTACGAACATCGGAGTCTTGCCCTCCTCCGCCAGGCGTTGGGCTTCCTGAGACAGGAAGGCGGAAAGCATCACCCCCGCCTCCTTCATCAGCGCCTCATTGCCCACCCGGCAGAGTGAATGAGCGGGTAACGCATCCCCAACCGCTGTGCGCAGGCGAGCACGAATCCCCCGACCGGTCAAAGCCTGAAAATCATCGACCTCCGGAAGCGAGAGCGCCCGCTCCTGCGCCGCCTGTACAATCGCACTGGCCAGAGGCTGCTCGGATCCCGCTTCGAGGGCAGCCGCAAGCGCGAGCAGCTGGTCAGCGGAAAGCGCAGGAGCCGATGAATCAAGCGGTGTGACCGGACACAGATCCGTTAAAACAGGACTCCCCTGCGTCAAGGTCCCCGTTTTGTCAAAAAGAATCGCATCCACCGACTGGAGGCGCTCCAGGGCCTCAGGCTTCTGAATCAAGAGCCCTTGCTCCGCCCCCTTGCCGGTGGCAACCATCACCACGACCGGGGTGGCCAGGCCCAAGGCGCAGGGGCAGGAAATGACTAAAACGGAGATGGCGTTGCGCAGGGCGAACTCCAACTGGGCCCCACTGCCCAGCCAAACCAGAAAGGTAACCAGGCTGATGCCCATGACCAGAGGTACAAAAATCCCCGCAATCCGATCGGCCAGAGACTGGAGGGGCACCTTGCCCGCATTCGCCTCTTCCACGAGGTCAATGATTTTTGCCAGGGTGGTATCTGCACCAATCGCCGTTACCTCAAAGAAAAAGCTCCCTGTCTTGTTGACGGTCGCGCCCGTTACGGGATCGCCCGGACCCTTTTGAACGGGAAGAGACTCGCCCGTGATCGCCGACTCATCGACCGTACTCTCCCCCGTCTGAACCCGACCATCCAGGGGAATGTGCTCCCCCGGCCGGACCCGCACCAGATCGCCCACCTGGATCGTCTCAATTGGCACCTCTTCCTCAATGCCATCATGCACCAGACAGACATGGCTGGGTTTTAAAGCGATAAGGGCCTGGAGGGCATCAGTCGTTTTCATTTTAGAACGAAGCTCCAAATACTTCCCCAGGCTGATGAGTGTAAAAATCATCGCCGCGGACTCAAAATAGAGATCCGATCGGTAATGCGCTACCAGCCCCAACCGACCAAAGCCCAACCCATAGGCGATCCGGTATAGAGCAACCAGGCCATAGACAAAAGAAGCACTGGCCCCGATGGCAATCAAGCTATCCATATTGGGTTGCCGCCGCCAAAGGGCGGAAAAGCCATGGATAAAATATACTCGGTTCACAATCAATATCGGCAGCGTAAGCAGCATTTGGGTCAGGGCGAAGGCCATCGCCCCCTGATTGCCCCTCATCCATACGGGCAAGGGCGAGCCGATCATGGCCCCCATGGTGAAATACATCAGCATCAGCAGAAAGGGCACAGAAATCAAAAGACGCTTTTTGATCTCATCGGCCTGCTGTTCAAATACATCCGTCTCTTCAGACGATTCTTTATCTGCTGCTTGGGCCCTATCTGGCGAGCGGCGGAGCCTCGCCTCATAGCCGGCCGCCTCTACCGCTTTTTGGATGGCTTTTTCGTCCACCTGTTGGGGGGCAAAAAGGACATCCATCCGGTTGGTTAAAAGGCTGACGCTCACCTCCTTCACTCCATCGAGTTTTGCGACCGCTTTTTCAACGGCAGCCTGACAGGCAGCACAGGTCATACCCGTGACTGTAAAAATTTCTTTTGAAAAAGCAGGGTCTTTTTCGTCCCTGTCCCTTCTTTTTTCTTCATATTGACGCATAATCGCTCCTTTCACACCTTGATTATATACCCCTGGGGGGTATACGAAAAGAGCCTATGACTAAGAAAGATAGAAAATTGGGACAGATGCGTGCTCAGCCCATTGGCAAACCCGCTGGTGACAGGTCATCAGGAGAATTTGCCTTTTGGCGCATTGGGGGTCCTGCTGCAAAAAATCTAAAACATTCCCCAGTCGCTGGTCATCATAGGCGAGAAAGGGATCGTCAAGAAGCAGAGGCAGGGTTCCCTTGGGGTCGAGTTGATCTAAAAGGGCAATGCGCAGGCTAAAGTAGGCCTCCTCCTCCGTCCCCTTCGAAAGAAGTGCTCGAAATTTTAACCCTTCCTCTTCCGTCTCCTCCAGGGTTGGGACAAAATCTTCGTTGCTATAAAGATGACTATATTTGCCCGCACTGATCGCCGTGAGGACTTCCGAAGCCCGCTTTTCCAGCTGGGGCTGCCAGGCTTTGGCCTGTAAGTGATCCAGTCGTCCCATGGCCTCGAGGGCCAAAGTAGCCGCCTCATAATTCTTTTTTTCCTCCTGCAGGCGTTCCTTCAGATCCCGCAGCTGTTGATGGAGGCTTTCCGACCGTTCCTGCCCGGACAAGGCCGCTTGCAAGGAGGCCTTCTGCTTGCCCAAGAGGAGGTATTCTTGCAGCAAGGTCTCCTCCTCCTTCTCTTTTTCTTTTTGCGCTTTTAGGAAACGTTCCTCCGCTTTCATGCGTTCTTCCTGTAAAGCCTGATTTTTCGCCCGAATGCGGTCCCGCTCCTGGTGCAGGACGGTAAGCTTCTGGCTCATCTCTTCAAGCTTTGCTCTGTCTGGTGCTAATGCCTGCGGTCTGTTTTCCTGCCACTGTAAGCCCTTTTCTCTTTCCAGGAGACGGAGCCGCAAAAGTTCGATCTCCTCTTTTCCGGTTTGACTGCTGGCCGCTCGCATCAGCTGCCTCCGCCGTCCCCCCCACAGCGCAAGCAGGGTCAAAACGCCCAGGAAGGCAGCCCCCAGCTTGAAAAAGACAGAATAACCTGGAAAAATAGCCGGAAGCCCCAGAAGGGCCAAGACGCCTCCCGTCAGGAGAAGGGGCAATAGTCCCAAACGATCGGTTTTACTGTTTTCCGCCCATTGCGCCTCTTTTTCCGCTAACCTGCTGCGCAAGCGATCGATATCCTCTTCAAGAGGCGGTTGCACCTGCCCCTTCTTTATCTGATCGGCCATCGCGCTTTGTAAACGCGCTTCCTCCTCCATCAAAGCATGGGACCGATCCACCAGAAAATCCAATTTTTCTGCAAAAGAACGGGCGGCCTGCGCTTCTGCCACCCTGGCTTTTTCCTGTTCCTTTTTGAGCGATGCTTTTTTTTCCGCCCATTGAAGAAGGGATTCTTCCAGCCCTTGTGCTTGCTGCTGCATCTTCTCTTCCGCTAAAGCGGCCCGCCTCCAGTTCGCCTCTAGGCTCATGGCCTCCGCCTCCAGGGCCGGAACCAGTCCGCCCCGGCCTGTTTTGCTTTGCAGCCGTCGGACCTCCTTTTCCAGCTGATTTTTTACGCCTTCCAAAGACACGTCTTCTTGGCCCGAGGCGGGAATATTTTTTAATCGGTCTCGCAAGCTTTTTAGGGGGGCGCCACCAGGTAAAAGGGCGCCCGCCGGGCCCACAAAAAGGCTTCGACAAAAAGCCGCCGCATCCAGGCCCAACAGGAATTCTCCCGGCTGCTCGCCTCGCTTTAGGGGCAAGGCCTTCCCCAGGGTCTCATCGAAGAGGAGGATTTCATCCTGAGACGCCCGGCCCGCAAAACGGCGATCCAGGCGGATTCGATCTCCCTTCTCCTCCTCAAAAATGATCTGAATGCGGCTGCCGCCCTGGGGCTCGAGATAGCTTCTCAGATCCTCCAAAGCAAGCGCCTTTTGCTCCTTTCCCCCGTAAAGCGCCAGAAAAAAAGCATGAAGCAGGGTGGTCTTTCCGGCTTCATTTCCACCAAATCCGATCGAAAAATGGGGGGCGAAGGTCCATTCTGCTTTCGGAAAATGGCCAATCGACCAAAGCTTTACCGATTGAAGCTTCATCTCGCTCTCCTTTCTTCTTCTATGCAAGACAAGCCCAGGCGAAGCGCGCGTGCCATGATCTCCTCCGAAAATCCCTTCTCCTCCTGCAAGCTTCGAAGCGTTTGGTAGAAGCCTTCTGAAAGACTCCTGTTGCGGAATGCCCGGTCCCAGTTCAAGGAAGGCTTGCGCTCGTCCACCAATTCCAGATCAGCCGCCTCAAACGCCAGCGCCTCCAATACGGGGGATAAGGAAAGCGCCGTTCCGGGATCGAAGAAGCCTTGCAGATGAAAGCGGTAAAAGTGTGCTCTTCCCCCTTGGTGAATTTTTTCCTGTATCAGGCGGATCAAGGCTTCTTCCGTAGCTTCCTTTTCCAGCAGGAGGGGCAGGTCGATAAATTGTCCGAAAGAGAGGGGATGAAACTGAAGGCTGCAAAAGTGGCCTCTGGCCTGAGCGAGAAATACCCCTTGAGGGCCAGGGTGACGGAAGCTCCAAGCAACCGGCACGCCCGCATAGGCATACTGAGTCTGACCCATCCGGTAAATGGGCGAGCGCTGGTGGATATGACCCAGCGCCACATAACACAGGAGATCCCTGGGCCAGCTAGTGGGATCAATGGGATGATAGAGGGACGCCTGTCCCTTGGCCACCAAATCTCCATGAAATAAGCCGATATGGGTCCAATCCGGATCCTGATCGTAGGTGGGATGGGCAAGCCTGGCCCAGCTTTGTTCTGTAAAGAAAGGCCTTTGCACATGGGCGCTTTGAAAGGCGCCCCCATAGACTGACAGCTTATCCTCGGGAAAGTCCATCCGCTGGGCGGATTGATGAAAAATCAAGACATTTTTCGGCCAGGTCTGCGTTCGATAGGGCGCATCGAAGCTGTCATAGTCATGATTGCCCGGTGCAATCAGGATACGGAGCGGAGCCGCTTTTTCCATTTGATCGATCAAGGATTGGAGAAGGATCGTTGAAACCGTCCCCTCTAGAAAATCCCCCGCAATCAATAGATAATCGACGGCCTCTTCCTGGCAAAGCGCAAGGATTTCTTCAAAGCCTGCGATCAGGTCCCGCTCCCGCCTCTGACCTGCTTCCCCAAGTCCCTTGAGCTGGATACCCAGGTGCAGATCCGCTGTATGACAAAAACGAATCGGCTTCATGAAGAGACTCCATTTGTGGGATTCGTTGTCAAAAATGGCTGCGGATCCTCTTTCTCCTTATCCTCCGGCATGGAGCCAAAGGTGGATAAACCAGCGGCTGAATAAACCGGCAGAACCACCAAATCTGGAGCCTGACCCTCAAATGGCACCTCTAAGAGCGCATCCGCCAGGTCATGCACCTTGTCAGTCTCGACCAGGAACCAAACCATATCCCGCTGCGGATCGAAGGCCAGGTGCAGGGGCAGGCCGGCGCCCCTGCCATGGATAATCGTCCCCCCATAGCAGCCCGCCTCTGCAGCCGCTTCCACTACGTCTCGGCTCCTGCCCTGATCCGTAATGACAAATAGACAGGCCTGGTCAAAGCCGTCGGGATCAATCCGCTCATCGCGGCGCAGGAGCTCTTCCTGATTGATCCGGCTCAGGGGCAGGGTGACAGCAATCCCTCTTGATTTTTTATTGAGCTGAAAATGCTCTTCCATCATGGCAAAAATCGCCGGTAAAAAGGCCTGGTCCACAGGCAATAAAAGCACTTCCTTCCGCGTCTGATCTAACCCCAAAAAAGACAAGATCTTATTGCGATAGGTGCCCTCTCCCTGGAGCACCAGCCCCCCCTGGATATGAAAGGGTCGAAGCTCGCTCAACATTGCCTCTGCCTGGCCATGGTTGACCACACAGAGCAAAATACAGGACTGAGACATCCTTCCTCCTTACTCTTTTTCCAATAAATCACCCAATCTCTGGCCCAGGGGTTCTGCCGCCGCCTGGTCGTAAAAGCGCTTGGACTTCGATTCTAACGTTTGAAAATACTGAAGCAATTCCCGCGCGGACAACACAAATGCGCCTTCCTTCCAGGCAATCAGCTGAATCGGTCCATCGGAGGTTGCAACAATCACCTGTTTTTTTCCCGCTTTTTCCTTGGAATAGCGGGCGATATATTGATCCGCTGTCTCCGCTTGTTTGGTATAAACCACGTGCAGACCCGATCGATCCTCCCATTGCTGGGTCGTTCGAGAAACCCGGTAGGCATCGAACACTAAAATCACCTGCCACCCGCTCAGGGCCTGAAGCTGGGCCAGCATATCCATCAGCTTCTTACGACCACTTTCAAAAGCATCTTCCTTCTCCAGCAATAGTCCTGGCCAGGCATGAAGCACGTTATAGCCATCCACCAGAAGCCAGGAGGGCTGTCCGGGTGGCGGAAGGGGACGAGCCCGGTCCGATCCCTCCTCCTGCTTCTTTTCCATCTTCGTGGACTGGCGTTCCTTTTGAGCCTCCTCCTTCCGATCCTTCTTTTGTCGGTTGGCATTGGCAAAAAAGGTCTCCTGAAAAATTCTTTCCATCTCTGCCCGGTCAATAGAGAAGGACAGCGCTTGAGCAGATCGAGGCGGCGGATTTTGTGTCGAAGCGTCCACAGGCGCTCCTGCCTTCTCCTGGTCGCTGGGTAAATGCGCCCAGCTGGATACCTCCTGCCAGGCGACAGCGATCCCGGCGCCTCGATGACAAAAGATCGAAGAAGGCGGAAAATTCGCATCCTTTAAAGGATCATAGGTGGATGCCAAAAGGAGGGCTTCCGGATCCTCAGCATTGGTCGGCGGACCTTCCGATAAAAACAACTGTGCCTGTCCAGAGGTTTGAACATCCAGCTCCTCTAAAAAATCGCGCATCTGACGAAGGCGGCCCCGACCCGACAGCAATACGCGCTCTCCTTTCACCGTCTGTTTGAGATCGCTTACCGAGCGTCTCGTAAGTTCTTGCAGGATCCGCCCCAGCCCTTCCAGAGGTAGGTTTAATTCAAAGGAAATCGTCGGCTCTAAAATGATACTGCTTGCCTGCATGAGTCCCTGGCGCACCGCTCTTCTAGTGGCCTCTGGTAAGTCCCCTCCTGAGGTATGGGGTCCGGTCAAAAGACCCTCCAAAATAAAATGGATGTCAGTCAAAGGCTCGCCCAGGAGGACGCCGGGAATGGGTTCTTGTAAAACCGCTTCGACCGTCTTGATATCGCCCGCCCGAAGGTTCGAATCCTGTAGGGCTGATGAAAAATAATTGCCCGACCCTCGGGGGGCCGGCTCCAGACGGAGCTTAACCTCTGCGTAGTGACGAAGTGGCTCAAAATGACCGATCCCCACGACGCTATCCTGGATGGTTTCCTGAAAACGAATGGCAGCCGGCGTAAATTGCACGGCGATGCCCCGTTCGGCCAGACGCTCCTCTAACACCTCGAGCATCACACGGCCCATGGCAGAGAGCTGGATGGCATGGTCCTCGGCTTCATATTGCAAGGCGAGACTTGGTTCCTCCTCTTCCAGCCTTTTTAGCTGACGGAGCAAGGCCTCCTCCACCCCACCATCCGTCCGACGCACCTCATAGCGCAAAACCGGTCGAATGGTGGGCGGGATCTGCGGCTGGTCGCCCCAGACCTGTCCTGCATGAAAATGTTCGGGCCCCACCAGACTAACCAGCGCGCCGGGCCCGGCTGCATCAAGATGCTCATAGGATTGGCCTTGATAGCGGCGAATTTCATGGATTTTTTCATCGCCCAAAAGCTGCTTGACGCGAAGCGTGCCGGAAAGAAGACGAATTTGGCTAAGTCTAATTTCTCCATCATAGCCAATTTTATAGCAGATGGCCCGAAAGCCCCCCTGGACCGGGAGAGGACGGAGCGTCGCTGCGATTTGATCCAGCAGGGCCTCCACCCCATCGCCGCTCAAAGCGGAGCCGAAGAAAACCGGAAAGAGCCGATTTTGCCGGATGGCCTCCTCGACCTGGTCAAGCGGGATGGTATCCAGCGCAAAATAGGACTCCATGAGACTCGGATCGGCCAGAGCCATTGCTTCCATCCGCTGCGATAAAGGCAGTGAAAAAGAAACCGCCCGCTCGTCCAGCTGACTTTGGATGGCCTCCATCAATTCTTTTTCGGATCCCCCGCGGTCCATCTTATTGACAAAAAGAAAGAGCGGAATCCGGGCCTTTCGCAGAAGCGACCAGAGGGTTTTGGTATAGCCGACTGGACCGTCCCCGGCATCAATTAAAAGGATGGCCGCATCTAAGACCGCAAGGCATCTTTCCGCCTCGCTTGCAAAGTCTTTGTGGCCGGGCGTATCGACCAGGATATAGGGCTGATCCGCAATGGAAAACGATGCGGTCTTGGAAAATATCGTGATGCCCCGCCTGCGTTCAATGCGGTTATGATCCAAAAGGCTGGTCCCCTCATCGACCCGTCCCGCCTTTCGGATGGCGCCCGTCGTTTTTAGGATGGCTTCTGCTAAGCTGGTTTTGCCAGCATCCACATACGCAAATAAGCCCACACTAATGGGTTGTTTCACCGAAGCCTCCTTTCGATATTTGACCTGCCCCCTATTCGATCTGGTGTTTTTCGATACAATAAAAGAAATCAAACTAGGATAAGGAGCTGTACATGAAGCAAAATATGGTAATTCTTGTGGAACCTGAAATCCCCTACAACACCGGCAATGTCGCTCGCACCTGCGTCGTTTCTCATACCCGGCTGGGACTGGTGCGTCCCTTTGGCTTTCAGCTCACCGATAAATTGATCAAAAAGGCGGGCATGGATTATTGGCCGCTGGTGGATCTGACCATCTGGGATAGCCTGGATGATTTTGAAGCTGCCATGAAGAAGATGATTTGCGAAGAGGGCTATCAAGTTCAAATCATTGAAACGACCGGACAAAAAAATATCGGCCAAATGGACGGATCTCGCCCCACCCTCCTCCTATTCGGATCGGAATCAAAGGGCCTGCCGCAAGATTTTCTAAGCCGTCACCAGGATCAGATTCTGCGGATCCCCATGCAGAAAACGGAGCGTTCCCTCAACCTCTCAAACGCCTGTGCCGTCGCCCTCTACGAGCTGCTTCGCCAGCAGGGCTATCCAGGCCTGCACTAAAGCAAAAGGGCAGAGTCTGCTCCTGGCTCCGCCCGATTTCTTAGTCTTTTAGCGTCAAAATTGCTTTTACGACCGCACAAGCCTGGGCCATCTGGTCCAAAGAAATGAACTCATAGATGCCGTGATAATTATAGCCCCCCGTAAAAAGGTTGGGCGTAGGCAATCCCTTAAAGGAGAGGCCGGCGCCATCCGTCCCACCCCGAACCGGAAGGACTTGAGCCTCAAGACCGACCTGCTGATAGGCCCGAAGCGCCCGGTCTAAAATCTCGGGATGGGCTTCAATTTTTTCTTTCATGTTGTAGTAGGTATCGGTTAGGTCAAGCGCCGCCCCGATCCCGTACTTCTGATTGATCAGGGCCACCGCCGATGTAAGATAGGCTTTCATTTTTTCAAATTTTGCCCGGTCATGCTCCCGAATCAGATAGGAAAGCCGTGCTTCCACTACATTGCCCTCTAAAGACAGCAGGTGATAAAAGCCCTCCCGCCCTTCTGTAAAGTGCGCCTTCATCTGGCAGGGCAGGAGCGAATGAAGATCCATAGCGATCTCGACCGCCGAAATCATGGTGTTTTTGGCCGATCCTGTATGGACATTTTTGCCCTGAATCCGAATCTTAGCAGAAGCTGCGTTGAAGGTTTCGTATTCAAAGCCTGGTGCAGGCCCCCCGTCGACGGTGAAGGCAAAATCCGCCCCAAAGGCCTCTACGTCGAAATGATCCGCCCCTCGGCCAATTTCCTCATCCGGGGTAAAGGCAATCTGGACCGTCCCATGGGGCGTTTCCTTCGAGTGAATCAGCTCCTCCACCACACTCATGATAATGGCAATGCCCGCCTTATCATCCGCTCCCAATAGGCTCTCTGCCCGTGTGGTCATCAACGTTTGTCCCCGCAGGTCAGATAAAAAAGGAAATTCTGACTCTGTTAAGGAAATTTGATCATTTAAAGGAATCTCTCCCCCCTGATAGTCAATAATCTGGGGGTCATCCAACCGGCCATAGGCCTCCGGAGACGTATCCATATGAGCAATCAGGCCGATCACCGGAAAACCCTCCGCATTTTTTTCCAGCGTCGCATAGACGTATCCATAGGCGTCCTGACGGACGGCCGTCAGGCCCAGCTCCTTCAACTCCTTCACCAAAAGTGCGCCAAAGCTCACCTGGCCCTGGCTGGAAGGGCAAGCATCAGACCCTTCATCACTGGTTGTTTCATACGAAACATATCGCTTCAGACGCTCCACGCAAGCCTTCATAAACACCTCTTTCTGGAAAAATTCAATCGCTCTCTTGAAATCGACATTTTAATCATTATATCATGCTTGTTCCCGCTCTTTACACGCAATTTCTGCGTGAAATTCAGCTGGCTTGTCCAGGTTGAAAAAGGGGTGATTTGGATCTTCGAAAAACTTGACCCCCACCCCTTTCTCCTGTTATACTAGGAAGGTAATTCGCTGGCATAGCTCAACTGGTAGAGCATCTGAATCGTAATCAGAGGGTTGTGGGTTCAAGTCCTATTGCCAGCTTCGATAGAACCGCTTGAAATCAATGGTTTCGAGCGGTTCTTTGTTGTCATTTTACATGTGGTGCTATCGAGCATAAAAAGAGGAAATCAATCCATTCATTTTCATTCAACGACGCCTCTGGCATTGAACTCAACCATAGATCAAAATTTTATCAGTCTTCCACCCCTGGGCCCATCCTATACAAAGCATAGCAAGTGGGGTAAAATGAAAAGGGTTCCTATATTTGGAATCGTCATAAAACCTTTGCTATATAAGAATTAGGAGGCAGTGATGGACAAAAAAGAAAGCAAGAAGTTTGAAGAAAACAATGAAGTGATCAATAACAATCCTCGTTCCGATGAAAATGAAACGCCTACCACGCTGAACCGGAATTTCGAACCCGGCGAGGAGCCTGAGGAAAAAAAGAAGGAACAATAGAAACGGATGCTGGCATGACTTTTGATCAGAAAATCTATTCACGCTACACCGATACGCTAAAAGAAGAGGTACAGGCCCTGCTCTCGATTCCTTCTCCCTCCGGCTACGGAAAAGAAGTGACCGACTATGTCCTGAAGCAGTTTGAGGAAATGGGCGTGGAGGCCAAGCGCACTCGCAAAGGCGGGGTCCTGGCCCATTATCCAGGTACTGATGCCGACGACGGGATCCTTTTACAGGCACATGTCGATACACTCGGCGGGATGGTCCATACCTTGAAGGACAATGGTCGGCTCAAGATCACGGCGATCGGCGGCCTGACCCCATCGAATGTGGAAACTGAAACGGTGCTCGTTCAGACCCGGTCCGGCAAGCGCTACGAAGGGACCATGCAGCTGGAAAATGCGTCCGTTCATGTCAACCGGGATTTCAACACCGAAAAAAGAAGCTGGGATACCTTAGAAATTGTCCTGGACGAGGATGTAAAGGATGCGGAGGCGCTCAAAGCGCTGGGCATTCGTGCCGGCGACTATGTCTTTTTTAATCCCAGAACGAAGATCACCGATTCCGGTTATATCAAAAGCCGCTTTCTGGATGATAAGCTCTCTGCAGCAGTCCTCTTAACCTATTTCAAGTATCTGACGGATCAAAAAATCAGCCTGAAACGGGATCTCTATGCGCACTTCACGATCTATGAGGAAGTGGGACACGGCGGGTCCAACCCCTTCCCCACCGGGGTGAGTGAATCCTGGTCGGTCGATATGGGCTGCGTCGGTGATGGGCTGAATTGCACCGAGAGAGAGGTTTCCATTGCCGCCAAGGATTCGGGCGGCCCCTATAACTATGAGGTCGTCAGTCGTTTGATCGACTTAGCTGAAAAATATGACATTGGTCATGCCGTCGATATCTATCCTTACTACGGCTCTGATGTCGAAGCGACCCTGACGGCCGGCTATGATTTCCGACATGGTTTGATCGGGCCAGGCGTCTATGCCTCCCACGGCTATGAGCGAAGCCACGTGGATGGAGCCATGAACACCTTCCGTCTGATTCAGGCCTACCTGGAGGACTAGGGCCGGAAAATGAGAAAATAAAAAAGAGTGCCCCGAGCAGGGGCACTCTTTTTTTGTTAGTGACACGCCATCCGCTGGCCGTTTCGATAGGTTTCTACCAGGGTCAGATCCTCTCGAAGGAGGTTAAAATCCGCCTCATAGCCCGGCTGAAGCTTCCCACAGACCCCATCCAGGCTGACCGAACGAGCCGGGATGAGAGAAGCCATCTGGACGGCCTCCCATACCTCTGAAATTCCCCACTTCACCACATTTTCTACCGCCTGATTCATCTTTAAAATGGAGCCGGCCAGGGCGCCGCCATTTACCAGACGGGCTGTCCCGTTTTGGACGCAAACGTCAAAATCGCCCAGATGATAGGCCCCATCGGGCATGCCGCCCGCCATCATGCAGTCCGTAATCAAGGCCACGTGATCGTAGCCTCGTGCTTGGACTACCAGCTCAGCCGCCTT
This sequence comes from uncultured Tissierellia bacterium, assembly GCA_902489145.1. Lineage (GTDB taxonomy): Bacteria > Bacillota > Clostridia > Tissierellales > Peptoniphilaceae > Kallipyga. Next base: position 25,522 of record CABTYV010000012.1, read on the forward strand.
GGGATGCACATGGTGGCCGTCGCAAATCAGCTCACAGACAGCGTCCTTTTCCGTCAGACAGGCCCCCACCATGCCCGGATTTCGGTGATGGAGGCCCGACATCGCGTTATAGGTATGGACAAAGAGATTGGCACCCGCCTGAACAGCCCGATCAGCCTCTTCGTACGTGGCATCGGAGTGGCCAAGCGCCACATAAACACCTAATTCCCTAGCCTGGCGGATAAAGGCGCCGCTTCCGGCGCGTTCCGGGGCCAGTGCGATTTTGTTGACCAGCCCCTTCGAGAGCGTCTTCCACCGCTTTAATAGGGCGATATCCGGATCTCTGAAATAGCGAGGATCCTGGGCACCTTTGTGCTTCTCGGTGAAAAAAGGGCCTTCCAAAAAAATGCCCCGCACCTTTGCACCCATACACTGGTGATAATGACGCCCGATCATCTGGCAGACGCGGTCCAACTCCTCCACGGAAGCCGTCAGGGTCGTGGGCAAAAAGGAGGTCACCCCATTTTGGATAATGCCCCTGGAAATCGCAAAAAGGGCTTCCGGCTCCCCCTCCATCACGTCTCGCCCTCCGTAGCCATGAATATGGGTATCCACATAGCCCGGTGCCATAAGGCAGGCACTACGGTCGACATAGGGCCCTTCATAGTGGGTCAGGATCCTGGTAAATCGTCCATCCTTCACCTCTACATATGCCGCCTGCAGGGGGCCCTCGGCCAGCAAGGCTGCTTGTACCCGGTAGATCATCTTCCACGTCCTTTCAATATCTCAACCCGATTTTTCTATTGGTTTGGTTCATTTTATCATAGGAAAAGCGGTAAAATAAAAGGCTCCGCCCTTGTGATGAAGCCCAGGGGAAACTCCGCTTTATTTATAAATAAAATTTATAGACCGCTATGAAACTTTCATCTGGCAAAAGGCGGGTAAACCGGTCGGGTATGATATGATAGCTGCGTTGAGAGCTCTGCCTAGTGCAACTTTGAAGCGGCAGAGAGGAGAAAACGATCGGAGGTAGAAATGAGCTTCTACGAAGAATCCCAAAAATTTTCTGCACAATACATTGCCCCCTATGCCAAGGCTTCTGATGAGGAAGGCCGTTTTCCGGAAGAGTCCTTCAAGGAAATGGGCAAGGCCGGCTACTTTAAGCTTTTGATCCCGGAGGAGCTGGGCGGTCTTGGCAAAACAGCAGTGGAGCATCAACAGGCTGTTTTGGCGTTCGCAGAAGAAAACCCAACCGCCGGCCTTTGCTACATGATGCACAATGTGGCTTTAATGACCATCTTGACCTTTGGCTCGGAGGAGCTGAAGAAGGAAATCTGCAAAGAGGTCGTAGAAAACGAAAAATTCCTGGCCCTTGCTTACTCGGAATTCGGCACAGGGACGCATTTCTATATTCCAGAAATTAAGGTTACGGAAAAGGATGGCCACTACACCTTTAATGGAAGCAAATCCATGGTCACCTCCGCTACCCATGCTTCTTACTACATGATTTTGACCCCCTCCGTTCATAAAAAAGATGGGATTGATAACTGGGTCGTGCCCATCGATGCAGAGGGACTTCGCTTTGAGATGGAAGCCTGGCAAGGCATTGGCATGAAGGGCAATGTCTCCTGCCCCATGGTCATGAAGGATCTGCCCCTGCCGGAGAAATACCGGGTCGGAGAAGAGGGCTCTGGTGTTGATCAGGTCTTTACCTCCGTTGCTCCTTACTTCATTTTGGGTCTGGCCGCTGTTTACTCTGGCTTGAACCTGCGTCTGTCCCGGATCACCAACGAATATGCGCAGAAGCGCACCTACCCCTCTGGACAGGCCCTGTCGAACATTGAGACCGTCCAGATCCATCTGGCCAAGATTTACTCCCGTGCCTTGGCGGCCAAAGCCGTCACTGAGCTGGCCGCTCGTTCCTACGTGGACGGCGAAGCGGATGCGGTCCTCAAGATTATTTCGGCCCGGATCACGGCCATCGAAAATGCCATTTCCTCCTCCACGCTGGCTATGCGCGTAGGCGGTGGGAAAACCTACAACCAGCATTCCGAAATTCAGCGTCTCATGCGCGATGCTTATGCTGGACAAATCATGGCCCCCTCCCTGGACGTGCTCATGGTTTGGCTGGGCAAGGGCATTACTGGTCAGCCGCTCCTCTAGTAGCGCAGCAACAAAGGGCAGGACGATTTTTGACCTGTCCTTTTCTTTGTTTTAGAAAGGACAAAAAATGAAAAAATTAAAAGTCGGTGCCGTCGTTTATGATCCCCGGGTTACGGTCATTTGGGAGCTCATTGAAAAATTCTTCAAAGAGCGAGGGCAGGAGATCGAAGCCGTTTTCTTCAAAAACTACCAGCTCCAGGTGGATGCGCTGGAGAAAAAAGAGATTGACGCTGCCTGGAACTCTCCCCTGGCGCATCTGGATGCTCACCTGCGCCTGAAGGGCCGGGAGAAGACGGGCTGCATGCGTGATAGCGATCAGGATTTGACCACCTACCTGGTGGCCAAAAAAGGTCGTTTTCAATCCGTTCAGGAGCTGGCCGGAAAGACCATTGGCTTTGGCGCCATTGACTCTCCCCAAGCCCGTCTGATCCCGATTTATTATCTGAAAGAATCCGGATTGGCCTATGATCAAGATTACAAGAGCCGCCGTTTTGATATCGGCGTGGGCCTTCACGGTGACCATGTCGGAGGCGAAAAGGATGCGGTGCAAGCCCTCATGAAAGGAGACGTGGACGCCAGCTTCTGCCTCTGCGCGAATTACGATGCCTGGGTCAAGGACGGGACGCTCGATGAAAACGTGGTGGAGGTTTTGGGCAAAACGCCAAAGTTTGACCACTGCATCTTTACCTTCCATGAGGATGTGGACGATGCGGATATTCGCGCCTTTGATGAAATCCTGATGGAGATGGATTACAACAAGAAGGAAGACCGGGAAATTTTAGACCTGGAAGGGCTCAAGGCATGGAAGGAAGGCCGGACCAGCGGTTATGGCCCGATCACCAAGGCCAACGAGTATCTGGGCAACTTTATTCAAGCCTACAACAATGGGGACTTTGATGTTCAATAGTGCTTTGATTGGTTCCCTTCCCAGAGGGGAGCGCATTATGATGGCCCGGCGCAAAATCCGGGCCCATCTAATGGATCAGAAGGAATATGACCAGCTGGTCATGGACAAGATGGCAGAGGTCGTCGCCATGCAGGAGGACTTGGATCTGGATGTGATCACCTCCGGAGAGATCGAGCGGGACAATTATGTTTCCTTTATCTCAGAGAAGCTGGGCGGAGTCACCCAGATGTCCATGGCAGAGATGCTGGACTATGTGGATAACAAGCAGGAATTTGAAAATATCCTCAATATTTTAGACGTGCCCGCCTCCTCCATCAAAAATGCCATCTGCACAGGCAAATTGGCCTATCGGGACGAGATTGTGGCCAAGGAGCTCGCGAAGCTCAAATCCCTGACCCGGCGTCCGGTGAAAATTACCATGCCCGGCCCCTATCTGGTTACTCGCTCCATGTGGCTGCCTGAAATTTCCGCTCGGTACTATGAAAGCAAGGAAGCCCTGGGCGAGGATGTCATTGCCCTCTATGCGCGAGAAATTAAGCAGATTCAGGAGATGGGTGTGGCGGTCATCCAGTTCGATGAACCGGTCCTGACCGAGATCGTCTTTACGGAAGGAAAGCCTCGTACCTTCATGTGCGCTGCCCTTTCCGAACGAAAGGATCCTACGGAGGAGCTCCGTTTTGCAACCCACCTGATTCGCTCCGTGATGGATCAGGTCGACCGGACCAAATCAGTCGCCTCTCTTCATGTTTGTCGGGGCAATTGGTCCAAGGATGAATCCATCCTGCTGGAAGGGCCCTACACGCCCCTGGTTCCCCTATTTTCTGAGATTGGCGCCGATCTTCTGGCCCTCGAATTTTCCACCCCTCGAGCAGGAGAGCTCAGCGCCCTCCTGAAAGATGAGCGGATTCGACAGAAGATCCGCCTGGGCTTAGGCGTAATCAATCCTCGTTTTGATCAGATTGAGGATGCGGAAAAGATCTATCAGCGGGCCAAGGAGGCCTTGACCTATCTGCCTCCAGAGCGCCTCTGGCTCAACCCGGATTGTGGCTTTGCAACCTTTTCCAACCGCCCGGTCAATGAATATGACCATATTCAAGCCAAGGTAGGCGCCATGATTGAGGCCCGGAACCGGCTAAGAGAGGAGTACCGCCATGAAGGATGAGGCCATGGACTTCTCCTTCTTTGAAAAAGATTTTCGGGCCGTTTCCCTGGGAGATGACCTGAAAATCTTCAATCAAAAATCCGGCTTGACCGTGGATGAAGCTTTTTCCTTCGATTCGGAAAAGGAAGCCTTTACCTCTCTGGACTACTTCGTCTCCGCCGTCCTATCGGAGATTCTGCTTAGCATGAAGAAGCTGGCCCGCAAAAAAAACATCATTATTCAGGATCTGGAGGCAAAAGCCAAGCTCACCATTCGAAATCCCATGTACCTCCTTTCGGTCGTCGGCTATGAAGATAAAGCCTCCATAGCAGCTTTGGAGATCGATATCTATTTCTTCAGCTTCCTCGAGGAAGCCGAAAAAGCGCAGTTTCTTCAAGAGGTCCTGGACCGAACCCTGATTTACAATACCCTCTCCTCCTTCGTTTCGGTCCATTTCAAATCCTTAGTATAAAAAAACGCAGGGAAGGCAATATGCTTTCCCTGCCTTTTTACTTGCTCAGGCTTGGCCCTCAGGCCTGAGTCACCTCCGCTATTTCTGCTTCACTGAGCCCAAAACGACGGAGGACGGCCTTGCTGTGAAAACCGGTTGGTACACCGCTGTGCGCATACTTAACCGGCGTCTCGGAAAGCGCGATGGGATTGCCCAACTGAGCAATGCTGCCCTGATGATTGTACAGGGGTACCTCCGGGAAAAGCCCGTGGGCCTTAAATCGTTCATCGGCCCTTGCTTCATCCAAATCCAGAACCGGCTCCACGCAGCAATCCACCTCAGAAAAGAGCGCCGTCCACTCCTGTCGGCTTTTCTCTAGGAATTTCTCTCGGAAGGCTTCCTTGATCTCCTTCTTTCTGGTTTTTAGCGCTTGCCCGTCCGCCCACTGCGGAAAACCCAATGTCTCGCAAAGGGCTCGAAAAAACTTAGGCTCTAAGGCTCCGACGCTCATATAGCCCCCGTCCCGCGTTTCATAAAAATCATAGAGACTGCCGCCATTGAGCAGTCCTTCCTCCCGCTTGACTAAGGCCGCTCCGGCAAGGTGCGCCGCCCCATCCATAGAGTGAAAAGGAATCAGCCCATCCGCCATGGCGATATCCAGGTATTGTCCCTGACCTGTCGTCTGTCGTGCATAGGCCGCTGCTAAAATACCCACGACCGCATTCATGGCCCCCGCTGCTACATCGGCCATTTGGAAGTTATAAAGAGCGGGTCCTTCTTCCCGATGACCGGCCGCCCCCAAAATACCGGAACGGGCCAGGTAATTGATATCATGACCCGCCCGGGCAGAGTCCTGACCATAGCCTGTAATTGAACAATAGATTATACGGGGATTGATCCTCTGAAGCGTTTCGTAGTCGATCCCCAGCTTTTTCATCACGCCCGGTCGGAACTGCTCGACCACCACGTCATACTCCTGGATCATCTCCTTTACGAGGGCCAGCGCACGCGGCTTCTTTAAATTTAAGTAAATCGATTGCTTATTGCGGCCCAACCAGGACCAAACCCCACTGACCTCTGTCCCCTCGATGATGGGGGACCACTCCTTGACCAAATCCCTTCGACCCGGCGCGCTCACGGATAAAACCTCTGCCCCCAAATCTGCCAGCATCATCGTTGCATAAGGGCCAGGAAGCAAGGTTGAAAAATCTAAAATTTTCAGGCCAGCGAGCGCTCCAGGTTGCTTATGGCAATCACCGTTCGGCAACGATTCTACCTCCTTTGATAATTGATTCAGCGAGATAAAGTAAAGCCCCGAGCATTGCTCGGGGCTTCCCTATTTGGCGATGTCCTACTCTCCCAGGCCGTCTCCAGCCAAGTACCATCGGCGCTCAGAGGCTTAACTTCTGTGTTCGGAATG
>CABTYV010000013.1 GCA_902489145.1 uncultured Tissierellia bacterium
CCCCCTCATTTTCCTCTACAGAAAATTCGTATTTCCTTCGAAAAATGTAGAGGAAAAGTGGCACTCCCTCGTTTTCCTCTACATTTTTCGACATTTTCTCTAAAAAAGTGTAGAGGAAAATCGCTACCCCCTTATTTTCCTCTACATTTTCGTCCATTTTCCCAAAAAAACTGTAGAGGAAAATCGCTACCCCCTTGTTTTCCTCTACAGCCTCGATCCCTTTCGACACATAAGCACCCAAAAACTAATAGGAAGGGCGACTTCCTTGCCCCTTCCTTGCCCCTCCCGCTCCCCAAGATCACAGGGGGGCGAGTCACCTTCCCACCCCCTTCGAAAGCTACTCTTTTTGATTCTAGGGCCGAGCAGAAGTCGATTTGGGATGATAGGGGCAAGCCTCCTGAAGACATTGGTTATTTTGAGCGAAGCGACGGCAGCGAATGCTGGACCGGGTCATCTCAATACCGAAGTGCGCCTGCACGAAATCAATGGCGCTGAGGATGGCGGAATAGGAATCGCGTTTACAGCAGCGTGGTCCACCGCTCTGGGCAATTCGGTTGAGCGCACGCGAAGTCATTTCATTGGAAAGCCCCCAGCCGGCCCCGGAGAGCGGAGAGCTATCTGTGATCAGCGAAAGAAATATGCCGGTTGATATGCCGGCGCCACAGGTGCCCCAGAATCCGCAGACCCCGCCTGGCACCTGCCGTCCCCGGCGGACCATTTCCCGGAGGGCTCGATCAAAATCGACTTTTCCTCCGACATTTTTGTAAGCAGTCAGAAGAGCTGCGCCAACTAAGACGTGATGCTCCGGTCCATGCATGTGGCAGAAAGGCATGTCCATCATTTTTTCCAGGATGGCAATTGGATCGGTGCTCGTTGCTGTTTGACAAATGGCATAGATGGCTTCCAGCCCCTGGCTATGGCAAGCGTCGCAAATATAGTGGCCCTGCACACAACGCACCCGGGCGGCTTCCTTTTTATGACAGATGGCACAAACCATCTCTTCTGCCTCCTCTAAATAGACGAGTGGCTCCTTACAAATCAAGCATTCTTCTGCCATAGAGATCAATTCCTTTCTAACACAAAAAGACTCCTGGCCGGGATTCAAAAGCGATGGATCGATCAGGAGCTTCTTCATTTTGTTGCAATTTTTGAATCCCCTCCACCCGATCAATCATAGAGCAGGGGATTGTGCCAATTGTGCCATGCCAGCAAAAAAGTGAGTAAAAACGCGCCGATCCAAATCAACCGCCGATGCGCAAGAAGCCAGGCATCAAGAGAGCTACTCCGGCCGGTCCAATAAAGGCCCCCGTAGAGCAAAGAAGAAAGAAGCAAGGGCAGGGCCAGAGGATGATAAGCGAGGCTTTGACGGAGCTTCCCCTGAAATAAAAGAAGGAAGGCTCGGGTCAGCCCGCAGCCGGGGCAAGGCCGATGAAAAAGCCGATAAATCGGGCACAGCCTGATCTGATGCGCATTGGCCCAAAGAATAAGACCAACAACCAAAACAAAAAGAAAAGCGCGTGTCCGCTTCATCACGCCCTCCAATATTAAAGAATGGCCAACACCCTTTGAAGATTATAATCCTTGGTCTTCTTGCTGATGCTAAACCAGTCGATGATAGTGAGCACGCCACATAGTCCCCCGGTGAAGAGCTTTAAGAGTCCCATGCTTGTCTCCCCGAGCATGAAGCGGTCAATGCCCAGGCCACCGACAAAAATGGAGATAAGCAGCATCATGGTCGGGTCCCGGAGCTCACAGGACTGTAGCCTGAGCAAATCATCTTCACTGCACATTTTCAGACGATCGCGCAGCATGGGAATGGCGTTGCCGTAAAATTACTTCGCATTGGTGGTCAAATAAAGAGAAATATCATTGTCATTCATATTAGGCCTCCCCGGCTTTATTAAGATGATTATAGTATACCACCTTATGGCAAAAAGTGTTAATATGTAGCGCGATTTATAATTTTAGTTTATTCGCTTCTTAGTTTTATCCTTCCAAAAGCCATTGGTCCTCGCTGTGCAATAAAAAGCAGGGGAATCTGGCTATGTTTTTAGAGGGGCTTATGATAAGGTAAAATGAGTCAGTGCACGGATACGAACGCGCATAAAAAAGGAGCATGAGATGGACCAACAAGAGAGAGAAAAAGTCGGACAAGCGATTGTAAGACTCGTAAAACAGAATGCACAGGATGAAAGTGGCTGGGTGCCCTTCACCAGGCTGGGCATTCTGTTCAATCATGAGGGGATCTCCTACCGAACCTACGGTTTTGAAAAATTGCGTCCCTTTCTAAATAGTTTTGAGGATTTACTGGAATTTCAGGACGTGGAGGAGGCCGGAAATCCCCCGGTTTGTTACGTCCGCGTACGGAAGGACGGGGCTTTTCCCCTGATTCAAAAGGAAGACGCCAACCTTGACCAAAAGCCGGCAGGAGCAGAAAGCAAGAAAGCCCCCTTAGAGGTCCCAGCCAAGCCCACTTTTCGTCCCCTAAGGGAGGACAATGCGCCTGCTTTCCGGCAGATCGTGCCCGATGGCAGCAGTTGGCTCTTTAACTGGGCCTTTATTCATTTTGACCGGCTCAAAGATCTGGCGAATCTGGCCTTACCCGAGAAATGGTACTACGGAGATGATCCGGGCCAAAAGCCTTTTGATATTTTATATAACTATTTGGCCTATACCTTCAAGCGCCTCTGTCTGGAGGAAAAGATTGTGATCTCAAAGGATCAGCAGTTTGCCGCTTTTAACACGGGTCTGGTCGACCAAAAATATGAATATATCTACTGTCTCTTCACCCCCAACACCAGGAGTGATGCCGGCCAATACTGGTACCTGGTGGATTTCGTGGTAGCTGGAGAAGATGAGGGAAAGAAGCTGATCACCTACTTCAATCCCTTGCCCAAGCGTGCCAATTATTTTGAAAATAGAATAGAAAACATGCTTTTTGATTCGTCCACCGGCAGCTTATCCTGCGATTATGTCCACATCCTGACGGAGCGGACGGGCCGCTTCCCGGTTGACTTCCTGGAGGACAATTGTCCGGAAGCATTTTTGGTGATCGATGGCATTAGCTGCAGCGCCTTCCCGACCGATATGCTTCCTTATGATAAAAAACTCTATTTTAAAAAGCTGGGCGAAAAGATCAAGGACACCCCGCGCATTCTAAACCGGCTGAAAAATCGGGTTCAGGATGCGGTCAATTTAGCGATAAAGAGAACCGAATGGAATTATAAGACGGCCATCCCCATGTATTACCCCGCCCGCAACAAAGGTTCATTACTGCTTCCCCTTACCCTGGTCCGGGAGGACCAGGTGGATTTGGCCCTAGTGGTAGAGCGTCAGCCTTCTGGCTCCTACCAGGGACAAACCGTCCTGCCGCTTTCCTTGGCCTATAAAAACAGCCGCTTGGTCTGCCGACCAGATAGTGACTGGCTCAAGCCCAACCTCCTCTCGTCCAACGAATGGGACAATGAGGAGGACGAGGAAGACGCGTAAATTGACCAGGAGAAAATTTCTTACACATAAAAGGAGCAGCTGCAAAAGGGATGCTGAGCAGCTGCTCCTTTTTTAGCGCCTTTTCATCAGAACCAAGACCAGACGACTGAAATTAATGAAGAATCAAGCTCAAAATCCAGACGCCTGCCATTCCGCAGAGGCCTTCTACCAAGGTCACCGCAGTTTGTGTCTTATAGCCCTCCTCTGCCTTCAGCCCACCAAAGTTGGTGACGACCCAGAAATAGGAGTCGTTGGCATGGGAAACGGTCATGGCGCCAGCACCAATGGCCATTACCACTAAAGCGGCACCCACCGGAGTGCTCATACCGAGCACCTCAAGCAGGGGCGCCACAATGCCCGCAGTGGTCGTAATGGCGACGGTCGAGGAGCCCTGCGCTGTCTTTAAAATCGCAGCGAGGAGGAAGGGGAAGAAAATGCCAATTTTCTGGAGGGTCGTCGCATTTTCCGTGATGAAATCCACCAAACGTGTGTTGGCGATGACGGTGCCCAAAACGCCACCCGCGGCCGTCACAAAGAGGATGGGGCCGGCGGTTTTGAGGCAATCATCAATAATCTGATAGAGCTCCTTGCCTTGTTTGCGGCTGGAGAGCAGCATAATCCCAAAGATTACGCCAACAGCTAAGGCCACGATCGGCGTCCCCAAGAAGCGGAAGCCGGTGTAAAGGGCCCCGGTCCAGCCCAGGATGCTGGCGATGTTGGACATGGCCATCAGGAGCACCGGAACCAGGATGGGGGCCAAGGAAATGGCACCACTCGGCAGCTTTCCGTAGGAAGCGACGATTTCCTCGTAGGTCTCCACCACTTCATTTTCATTGACATCATCACTGGCCGTGATCTTCTTGCCGATATACTTGGCATAGAAGAAAGCACCAACCAGAGCCGGGATCGAAACAAGTAGGCCCAGGCCCATCACGAGCAGGAGCTCATTGCCCACACCCAGCGTGTTGGCCGCGGCGATGGGGCCGGGGGTCGGCGGAATAAAGACGTGAGAGGCATAGAGTCCAGAAGAGAGGCCCACCGTCATGGCAACCGAGGAGGCACCGGTGCGTTTGACCATGGCGCGGCGGATCGGGTTCAAAATAACAAAGCCGGAGTCACAGAAAACAGGGATAGACACGACCCAACCCATAATCTGGATGGCCAGGACCGGATGCTTGGGGCCAACAATTTTGACCACCATATCCGCGAGCTTGAGGGCGGCCCCTGTTTTTTCCAAAAGGGAGCCAATGATAGTCCCAAAAATAATCACAATCCCAATGGAGGTGAAGGTGCCAGCGAAGCCCTTGCCGATAACCCCCGCAATCCCCTGCTGGACCAGCTCCCCGTTGTTTTTAATATCATTGAGCGGAATCCCACCCAGGATCCCCAAAACAAAGGATACCGTTAAAATCGACAGGAAGGGATGGATATGAAACTTACTGATCATAAGAATCATGACAATAATGGCCACCACAAAGGCGATCAATAAGCCAATACCTGACATAAAGTGCTCCTTTCATTTATTGGTCAATGAGGACAATGGAAACATCATTGACATTGGTGCCGGTCGGTCCCGTGATCAGAAGGCCGCCGATCTGCTGCAAGGCATGGTAGGCGTCATTGTCCTCCAGATATTCATAGAGGCGCTTCCCCCGCTTTTCAAGCGCTGCCTTGCTTTGTCCGTCTACATAGCCGCCTGCGGCATCGGTGGGACCATCGGTCCCGTCACTCCCAAAGCTAAAGACCGCCACCCCGTCCAGACCCGCAAGCTTTTCCGCAGCTGCCAAGGCTAATTCCTGGTTTCTTCCTCCCTTCCCCTGGCCCTTCAGGTGAACGACGGTTTCCCCGCCTGCCAAAAAGGCCTTTTTCCCCTTTCTGCGAGACTGACTCCTTGCTACGGCACCTAGAAAATAACCCGCCTCTCTCGCCTCGCAATCCAGCACATCGGTTAATATCTGACTTTCATAGCCCAAAGCCTGGGCCTGATCGGCTGCTGCGCGGCAAAGCTCGGATACTGAGCCCGTCACTACGGTAGTCACATTGTCCAGCGACTTAGGCGTTTCAACCGCAAGCGCAGCCATGACCTCGTCCGAAAACTGCCAGCCATATTTTTTGACCAGGGCTAAGGCCTCCGCACAGGTCGACCCGTCCGGATAGGCCGGACCGGAAGCAATCATATCTAAGGGATCGCCAATAATATCGGAGAGGATGATCGAAAAAATGGAGGCCGGCGCACAGTGCCTGGCAAACTTTCCGCCCTTTACCGCTGAGAGACGCTTTCTGATCGTATTCATCTCCTGGATATCCGCCCCTGACGCTAGCATTTGCCGGGTAATCTCCTGCAATTCGATAGGGGGAATCACAGGCTCTTCAAAAAGGGCAGAACCGCCACCTGATACGAGAAAGACCACCTGATCCTCTGCCCCAAGGCCACTCACCAGATCCAAAACCGCCCGCGTGGCTTCAAAAGAATGAGCGTCTGGTACCGGATGCCCGGCTTCATAGCAGACCGTTTTTTGCAGGGGACCCTCCACATGGCCATATTTCGTGATGCAGATTCCCTTCACCAGAGCCTGGCCCAAATCACATTCTGCCTGCTTGGCCATGGACCAGGCGGCCTTGCCGATGGCCACCAGATAGGTCCTTCCTTCGGGCCAGGAACGTGCGGATAGCGCCCTGGAAACGGCTGGGCCGGGCGAAACGGCTACCAAGCTTTTTTGAATAATCGTTTCCGCATCCTGTCGTAGCATGAGTGCTCCTTTCTAATGGCAACGATCTTGCGAGTATATATAACCGGACAATCAAAATGCAAACGTTTTTGTTGAAAATAAAAGAACTTTTTTTCAATCCTCCTCGATTGTCCTTTTGCTAACGGTCGCGGCCCGATTCCATTCCTTGTAAAAGGGCCAGCGCTTCCTCCTGACTGAAGAAGGGCAGGTTCAATCCTCGCTCCTGAAGCATTTGAGCGAAAAGGGCCATAAAAACACCCGGCTCCTGGGCCGCATAAATCGTATTTTTTACGGCCAGATAGTCTTCTGCCCGTTTGGGCATCTCCCCCATCCAGTTTCCTCGACAGGTGAGATGTAAGCCACAGCTGGGACTGCCTTCGATGGCGACCACCCCCAGAAGCTCATAAAATTCCGGCTCCCGATTATATAGCTCCAGCTGGTCCACGATCCCCTCCAGCATCAGACGGGCTTGACGCTGATAATGAGGCGTTTCAAACTGCTCCTTCACATGCCCCCAGCGCTTGGTGCCGAAGAGCATCAGCTCGGGACAGGGAAGCTGGATGAAATTGATGTCTTCTTTCATGCACGCCTCAATCAGACGGCTGCGCAAGGCATATTCATACTCCAAATTTCGCTCCTCCGACTTCACCTTCGAAGCCGTATTGAGCAGGCAATGGCTCATCAGTAAGATCCGCTTCATCTTTTCTCCCTTCTCAAGCTAGGCTCCCTTGTTATGACACAAGCCCTCTGCCTCCTCCCCCTGGAAAAAGGCCCTATGTAGAAGCGGGCGGTCCGAAGACCGCCCATTTGGAATTTTATTTAACTAAAGGATTGCTTGTTTCAACTTGTTATTTGGCGACGTTACGCTTCGCCTCTTCCATTTCCTTCACGGCATTGGCTTGGGCATCCTTAAGGGCCTGGTCCAAATCCTTCTGACCGGAAACCACCTCTTCAAGCGCCTTCTGCATATTGCTATGGATGGCATAGCCATTTAAGGCATTGGGATCCTGGTAGGCATAGTCGAACATTTCTGCTGCAATGCCCTTGCTGGGATCCTCCTCCTTAATATACTTCTGCATCTTCTCGGAGTTGAGTGCTGCATTGGTCAAAGGCATATAGCCTGAGTTGATCCCCCACTCCGTCTGCGTTTCAGTTTCAAACCAGAACTTGAGGAATTCAAAAGCCGCTTTCTTCTGTTCCGGCGAAGAAGTGTTAAACATAGTAATGTCGGTACCCGAGAAAAGGGCTGCCTGCTTTTTCCCTGCCGGCAATTTTGCCACGGCCCACTTGACCCCGGTCGGCTCGCAGGCTTCCTTCATGTGCGGAATGTTGGAGGAAGAGGCAAAGCCAATGAAGGACTCCTTGCGCGACATGGGGCCGGTGATGTACCCTTCCTCCATATTGATCGTCGCAATCCCGTCCTTGATCATGCCGGTCAGGAAGGAGAAGGCCTCCTTGACCGCCGGAGAGTCAATCAGAACCTTGTCCTGTTCTTTATCATAGATGTGACCACCTGCCTGCTCGACCCAGAAGCTCGAATCAATGCCAACCGACTTGTTGAAAACCAGACCAATGTGATCCTGATCGGTCAACGCCTTGGCGGCCTGGCGCAGCTCATCCCAGGTCTTGGGGGGCTCCAGCTGGTGCTCTTTTAAAGCATCCACATTGTAGTACATGAGATAAGCGCCCTTGTTGAAGGGCAGGGAGTAACGCACCCCGTCCCAAATCCCGTCATCACGCAGGCCAACGGGGATATCATCCCAGATCTTCTTGTCAAATCCGTTTTGGGGATCGTTGACATAGGCATCCAAGGGTTCCACCATCTTGTTCATGACATAGGCCGTCAGACGGTTCCCATAAATCATGGAGAGGGTTGGCAGATTCCCCGTCTGTGACGACGCGCTCAGCTTCTGGAAAAGATCCTTGTAGTGGCCCTGAAAAATGGGCTTCACCACGATCCCCTTGTGCGTTTCATTGAACTTGGCCACCAATTTTTCCAGCGTCTCTCCATTGCCCCCGCTCATGGCATGCCAAAATTCAATCTCAACCGGCTTTCCGTCCTCCTTGGCCTCCGTCTGAGACGAAGCACCCGTTTCCTTGCTCGTGGAGCTGGCTGGCTGATCCTTTTTCCCGCAGGCAGTGACCAGAAGCGCCAGCGCCAGCAGCAGGAGCGTGCTTACAATTTTTTTCTTCATCATTTCCTCCTCTATATTTTATTAACCCTTTAGTCCACCCTTGCCAATGTTTTCCATAATTTTTTTTCGGAAAATGAAGAATACGATAATCACCGGTATGATGACCAGGCTGGAATAGGCCATCAAGTATTGATAGTGTCCGCCCGCCTCCGTCATGAAGGTGGAAAGGCCGACCGGCAGGGTCCGCATTTCCGGCGTATTGGTCATCAGAAGCGGCCAGAGAAACTCATTCCAACTGTTAATCACCCGCAGGATGGCGATCGTCACGAGCGCCGATCGTGCATTGGGAAGCATGATATGCCAGAGGTACTGCAAATCACTGGCCCCATCTACCTTCGCTGCCTTGTAATAATCCTCCGGTATGCCCAAAAAATGCTCCCGCAGGAAGAAGATCGAAAACGCCGAGGCGATCCAGGGCAAAAACAGGGCCGTTCGTGTATTTAAAATCCCCAGCTTGGAGATGGTGACAAAGTTCGGGGCGATTAAGACCTCCCCGGGCACCATCATCGAAGCAATGAGGATGGTAAAAATCAGATCCTTGCCAGGAAACTGCAAACGCGCAAAAGCAAAAGCGGCCAGAACCGTCGTGATCAGGGTTCCCAGGGTCACCATCAGGGTGACAAAAACCGAATTGGCCAGGTAGGTCAACATGGGCACCTTGTCAAAAACATAGGCATAATTTTCCCACTGGGGATCGCGGACTAAAAATTCAGGGGGCAAGCGGTAGACAGCCGCCCCATCCTTCAGCGACGTAGAGATCATCCAAATAAAGGGAATCAAAGCCGCCATCAGACCTACGAAAAGAAGCACGCCAATCAGCACCTTCCCAATCGATTTTTTCATCTGCGCCTCCTCAATAATTGACCCGCTTTTTTCCGATCCGCAGCTGGAGGATGGTGACCAGGAGGATGATCAGAAAAAGAACGACAGAAGCGGCCGCTGAAAGGCCATAGAGATATTGATTGGTCAAGCTGTCATAAATATAGTAAACCACTGTCAGACAGGAATCCAAGGGCCCAGCAGATTTGGCAAAGAGCGAATAAACCTCTTGAAAAACCTTAAAGGAGCTGATCAGCGATGTGATCGAGACAAAGAAAATGCTGGGGGAAAGCAAGGGCAGGGTAATACGACGGATAATCTGAAAACGAGAGGCCCCGTCCAGGCGAGCCGCCAGATAGTAGCGTTCATCAATATTGCGCAAGCCCACCACAAAGATCAGAATATTGTAACCCAGGCTCTTCCAAACGCTTAAAATAATCAAGGATACCATGGCCCACTTTGGGTTCGTCAGCCACTGAATGGGTTGAACCCCCAAAAAACCCAGAAAATAATTGAGCAGACCCGCCTTTGAATGAAATATCCACCGCCAGACGGCCGAAATGGCAATGGTGGATGTGACGAAGGGAAGAAAATAGATGCTGCGGATAAAATCCTTCAGGGGACTTTTTTCAGCCAGTAAAAGGGAGAAGAAAAGGGCCAGAAGAATGGAGAGCGGCACCACGCACAAGGCTAAAATAATCGTGTTTTTTAAAGCCAGCAAAAACTTGGGGTCGGAAAAGAGGGTCACAAAATTATCTCCGCCCACTTTATAAACAATATGCTTCATATAGTTGTACTCGGTATAGGTACTCATGAAGAATATTTTAATCGCCGGATAAATTTGAAAGGTAAAAAGGATGATCAAGGCCGGTGCCAGACAGAGCAGGGCCATCAAAATGGCAGGCCGTTTTTTCATGCCCCCACCTCCTCCGGCATAATTCTTTGATCCGTTTCGGGATCAAAGACGAGCACCTTCTCTTCGTCCAGGCGCAAGGCACACTGGTCTCCCCGCTTCAGGGTTTGATTGGAAGGAAGGAAGAACTGAAGCGTGCGCCCCTGACGCCTCGCCTGCACCAGCTGATCCTTCCCGAGCACTTCACTGCCCACGATCTCATAAAGGGGCCCCTCCTCCTCTGCGACCAGGTGAAGGGCCTCGGGACGGAAGCCCACACGGACGGGGCCTTGACTCCGCTCTGCCCTGGGCCGAAAAGCGATGTGTTCGCCGGAGGGCAAATGAAGCATGCCTGCCTCATAGGTGGCATCTACCTCATTGATCGTGGCATCGCCGATAAAACGTGCCGTAAAAAGACTATTGGGATCATAGTAGAGGGCCTGGGGCGTTCCCTGTTGGATGATGTGACCCTCCTGCATCAGAATAATCCGGTCTGATATCGAGGAAGCCTCCTCCTGGTCATGGGTCACAAAGATCGTTGTGATGCCCAGCTGCTGCTGGAGATTGCGAATCTCAGAGCGCATCTTGACGCGCAGCTTCTTATCCAGATTGGAAAAGGGCTCATCCATCAACAAGAGGCGGGGCTGCTTGACCAGGGCCCGGGCAATGGCGACCCGCTGCTGCTGGCCTCCTGAGAGCTGGCTGGGTTTGCGGTCCAAAAGATCCCCGATATCGAGAATCGAGAGCATGGAGGCAATCCGTTTTTCCTTCTCTTCCTTGCCTAGCTTGGCCATTTTCAAGGGAAATTCAATATTGGCTCGCACGGTCATATGCGGATAGAGGGCATAGGTTTGGAAGATCATCCCAATATGGCGGTCCTCGGGCCTGCGCTCGGTGACATCTTCTCCATCAAAAAAGATCTGCCCCTGGCTGGGCGAAAGAATCCCGGCAATGAGGTTCAGGGTGGTCGTCTTCCCGCATCCGCTGGGCCCTAGCAGGGAAACAAGCTCCCCGTCGACCAGGTCAAAAGAAATCTCCCGTAGAACCTGGTGCCCATTAAAATCCTTGAAGATATTTCGGAGTGAAACCTGCATGCATACGTCCCTTCTTTATATTCAAATGGGATCGGCTCAAGACAAAAAACAACGAAAAATTAATCTTTATCATAGTGAGAAAAAAAATCCGGGTCAAGACTTTTTTCTTTGAACATATTTATCGAAAAATTAATATCTTAAATATTATCAATAGTGCTTCATTCCTCGTCAGCACCGAGGTCCAATGCCCCCCGTTTGGCCAAATCATCGAGCATCTGGTCATAGAAGGCCCCGTCAATCCGGTATTTGGCTCGGTAGACCAGGTAGCCTGCCAGGATGAAGATCAGAGGGATAAAGATAAAGACGGAGCGGATGACCCATTGCCCGCCTGCTGTGATCTCGCTGGCCGCTTCCGTGCCCTGCTTGATGCCTGAAAGGACTAAAGCAATCGAGACGATGCCCATGGAGAGGGCGCCCCCGATTTTGTTGATCAGGGGCTGGACAGAGAGCGTGATGGATTCATTGCGCCGGCCCAGCTTCCATTGGCCGTACTCGACCGTATCCTCTAAAAACATCAGCATGAGCAGCTGGATAAAGGCTTGACCGACAAAAAGGAGCAGGGCCGCTGAAAGGAGAATGGGCAACGACTTTCCTCCGATCAAAAAGATGAAATAGGCGAGCACGACCAGGCCAGTGGCCGCTCGATAAAGCTGGTGGCGGGTAAAGGACGCGGAAAAGAAAGGAAAGATCACTAAGGCCAGGATCTGGGCCAGGCCCACCACCAGGGCTAAGACCGCATAGAGGTCCTTATTGCCAAACACATATTGCATATAATAAATGGCCACTGTAGTGGTCGTAATATAGCCGATGGTAAAAAGCGACATGGAGAGCGCGGTCCAGAGGAGCTGGTCATTTTTTGCCAACACCATCCAGAGATCCTTCAAATGGGTCGCCTCTTCCTTCTTCAAAAAGAGGTCTTTTTTCTCCTTTACACCCAGCAGGGTGAAGAGCTGAAAGAGGAGCATGGCCAGGGTCACTGCCAGGGCGAGTGAAAACCAGGCCCTGGGGGTGTTGCCCATTGCCTCCGTGAGCGGCTGCCAGGCGACCATGATGGTAAACATGCCGATATTGGCACAAATACGGGCGAAGGCCCCCATCCGTTCCCGGACCTTGGGCTGAAGACTTAGGGAAGGGAGCATGGACCAGTAAGCGATATCGTTCAGCCCATAGAAAATGTCCCATCCGATATAGGCCAGCGCAAATATGACAACGAACAGGCCGTTTCGGAAGCCAAAATCATAAAAAATGAAGAGATAACAGATGGCCGCCCCAACGGCGCCGATCAGCATGGGCGGCTTGAATTTTCCATGACGGGAACGAACATTGTCCACGACCAGGCCCATCAGGGGGTCATTGAGCGCATCAAAAATGCGCAAAATCGTAAAGACCAAAGAGGTGGCCACAAAGATGGCCTGGGGCAAATTCAAAATATTGGACAGATAATAGATCAGCGCATTGGCCTCCAGTGCATAAAACATATCCCGCCCGACGGTCCCCAGTCCAAAAAAGACCATATTGTGCCGATCCTGCTTTGAAAGGGCCCGCTTGGGCTCCCTGCCTTCTTGACGCTTACTCATCCTGACCTTCCTCCCTTTCCCATATTTCCATTTTTTCTTCTTCCCGAAGGGCTTCTATCGTATAAATTTGGGAGCCAAAATCCCCCCACATCCGCAGATCCTTGTGGTAGCCGGTCCCCAGGTATTGGTTGGGCAGGCAAATCCCCTCCTTCAGAGCCCGGCCACTTACAATTTCCTCAAAGACGCCCTCTTCCATCGCATAATGGCGGTTGGCCACCGTCATGATCCAGCCATCTTTTTTTAAAGGGACGGGTAGGACATAGTCCAGCAGGTGACCGAAACGGGATAGCTTCAGACGGCCTTTCCTGCTCTTGATCCGGTAGACTTGCATGGGATCGGCCCCCTGGACCCGGAGCCAGTCGCTTTCCGGAATCGCCCGCGTCAGGGCCTGCACCAAGAGCACCAGGCCCTGCCTGCCCTCGGCATCAAAAATCGACCATTGCTCCAGCTCAGGGCCAACCTTTTCATAGCGGCGGAAGCTGCCAAACTGCAAAAGACTGCGATGGCGTTTGTAAAAGGCGACCTGTTCACCAATCTCTTTTTTCTCAACCGGACTCAGCTGGGTCAGGTCGAGCTCATAGCCCAAAATGCCGAAGGCGGCCACATGAAAGCGAGTCGATAAGGGGGTCCACCGAAGGGTCTGGCTATGCGGGGCGGCGCTGACATGCGCGCCGATCGTGGAGGGCGGATAAAAATAGGAATAGCCCTTTTGAATCCTCACCCGTTCAATGGGATCGGTATCATCCGATGCCCAGATTTGGGGGGCAAAGGTGAGCATCCCCAGGTCAAACCGGTTGCCCCCAGAGGCACACATCTCCAGCAAGAGCGCCGGACGATGGTCAAAAAGCGCATGTAAAAGTCGGTATAGGCCCAGATAATAGCGATGGACCAATTCCCCAGTGGCAAAGCGTTCAGAGAAGAGATCACTCATATGCCGGTTCATATCCCATTTGACATAGCGAATCGGGTATTGGTCCAAAATATCTTCCAGCTTTGTGAAAAGCGCGCTTTGCACCTCCTCCTGACTCAGGTCCAAAACATATTGATGGCGGCCTTTGAGAGGGGGCCGGTCGGGCAAGGCAATCGCGTAGTCCGGATGGGCCCGGTAGAGAGCACTATCAGGGCTTACAGATTCGGGTTCAAACCAAAGGCCAAAATCCATGCCCAGGTCCTTGAGCTTTTCGGCGAAGCCGCCCAAACCGTCCGGCAATTTCCTATGATCCACCGCATAGTCGCCCAAACCGCTGCAGTCGTCATTTCGGTTTTCAAACCAGCCATCATCCAGCACAAAGAGCTCCATGCCCAGCTCCTGCCCCAGCTTGGCCAACCGTAATAAACGACCCTCCTGAAATCGAAACTGAAAAGCCTCCCAGCTATTCAGCAAAATCGGCCGCGGTCTGTTTCGCCAGTAAGGAGGAATCACGTGCTCGTGGATAAAACGGTGAAAGTGCGCCGACATCCCGTTTAAGCCCTGATCCGAGTAGGTGAGCGCCGCCTGCGGGCTTTCAAACGAGTCGCCTGCCGCGAGCGTCCAGTGAAAGCCATCCGGCTGGATCCCAGACTGAATGCGTAAAAGGCCGTGCGAGGAGGGGTCGAGTATGCTCGTGTGATTTCCGCTATAAAAGAGGTTGCAGCCTATCACCCGACCCGTATCCTCCCCGCAGCCCGCTTCCAGGACGGCAAAGGCCGGGTTGTGTCGATTGGAGGAATGCCCGGTGGTGGAACCGATGCGCAGCTGAGACCTGCCAATGACTTCCCGATAGGGCTCCGCTTCCCGGTTCCAGTCGCCTGCCAGGTGAAGCAGCTGATAGGCGCGATGGGGCAGGTCCAGAGAAAAGGACATGAAACGGTGCAGGGTAACGGGCTCTTGGCCATCGTTGAAAAGGACCGCCCGCCGACAGATCACATCGGATTCGAAAAAAACGGTATAGTAGAGCAAAAGACGGAGGGGCCGGGCGGCCTCCTTCAGGCAAAGGATCAGACTTTCGCCCGGTCCATGGGCGGAGGGCAGGTCCCCCATTGGGGCTGCGTCGGGTCGGATCTCAAAATGGTCATAGAGAAAGTCGTTCGTATCGCTGCCATCAGCGAAGGTTAAAGACAGGGGGCTGGGGCGGAAATCCCCCCGCCCAACACCGGACCACTCCCAGAGCGCATTGTCCAAACACAGCTTGCTCTGTTCATCATAGAGAACCTCTGAGCCAAACCCCATCACCCGTCGGTAAGCCATTGCCCTGCCGTCCGTAAGCGCAACGGGTCCCCCATAATGGATATGGGCCAGATGCCCTGTTTCCTCCACCTGAAAAAGATAGGCGCTATGGGCTGTTTGTAGAAAGAAATAGGGAAATTTTACGGTAATCGCCCCCATATCAGCGCTCCTCCCTCGCCTGGGTTTCTTCCATCAAAACTGCTTCGTATGGCCGCAGCGTTCTTCTTAAATGGTCTTTCTCGTAGGAGGAGAAGAGAACGGGTCCATGAAAGGGGGACCTGGTCTTTTTATCGGACAGGTTGATCACCAAAATCAGCGCCGGATCCGCTCCCTCCAGGCTTCTTCGGAAGGCCCAAACCGGCCCCTTCTGATAGAGGCGCTCGAAGGTCCCCGTTTGAAGGACCGGGCTTTTCCTTCGAAAAGCGATCAAACGCCTGTAAAAAGAGAGAATGGATTTGGGATCCTGCTCCTCGCGCTCGACATTGACCTCCGGGTAGGCATGGTGAATACCCAGCCAGGGCGTCCCGTCGCTAAAGCCCGCGTTTTTTCCGCCCGTCCACTGCATGGGGGTTCGGGCATTGTCCCGGCTCTTAGCCTTCATCACCTTCCAAAAGAGCCCAGATGGAAGGTGAAGCCTGCGGGCCAGGGCCCAGACGTTTCGAGACTCCACATCCTGGACTTGATCCATGCTGGTGAAATCAAAATTCCGCATGCCAATCTCCTGCCCCTGGTAGACAAAGGGCGTCCCGCGAAGGCTCAGGAGCAAAAGCGCCAGGGCCTTCGCAGATGGCTCTGGATAGGCCTCGGAGCCAAAACGCGACAGAGCGCGCGGCTGATCATGATTTTCAAAATAGAGGGTGGTCCAGGGAAGGGCCGTCTGCCACTTTTCCAGCACCTTGAAAAATCGACTGGGACGGAAAGGGCGTGGAAACCACTTGACCCCAAAACAATCGGTTTCCATGTGTTCAAAAGCAAAGACACTGCAAAGCTCCCCACGCTTTTCATCGGTCAAAAGCTGAGCCTCCTGAGGGGTGACAAAAACCGTCTCCCCTACCGTATAAGCCTCATAGTCCTTCCAGACGCTCTGATGAAAGTCCTTCAGGATCGTATGGAGGCCGGGACGAGACAGGTAATATTCGCTCCCCCGCAAGACCGGACGCCAGCGTCCGTCATCCAGGCTTTCTTTGTAAAGAATGTTAATTACATCGCAGCGAAAGCCCCGAACGCCACGGTCCAGCCAGAATTTCATCACCTGCTTGACGGCATCGATCACCAGAGGATTCTGATAATTGAGGTCGGCCTGCTCTTTTGCAAAAAGGTGAAGGTAATATTCGCCCCGCACCGGATCATAGGTCCAGGTATCGCCCCCAAAAAAACCGCTCCATTTATTCGGCTTTTGATTGCCCTTCCCAGGGCGCCAGATGTAAAAATCCGTATAAGGCTCCTCCCGCCGTCGGCTCTTTTCAAACCATTGATGGGCGGTGGAGGTGTGATTGATCACCAAATCCATCAGGAGGCCAATGCCCCTTTGTTTTGCTTCCGAAAGCAGGCGGTCAAAATCCGACAGGGTCCCAAAATCGGGGTGAATGGCGCAATAGTCGCTGATATCATAGCCATTGTCATAATTGGGCGAAGGATATAAGGGGGAAAGCCAAAGGAGGTCCACGCCCAGGGCTTGTAAATAGTCCAGCTTTGAAATGATTCCAGGAATATCTCCAATGCCGTCCCCGTTGCTGTCACAAAAGGAACGCGGATAAATCTGATAAATGAGCTTGTTTTTCCACCAATCCATAGCCATGGCCCTGATCCTTTCTCTTTTCTGTGATCTGTTCCCTTCTATTATATCGATTGTCGAAACGATTTCATCTCCTACTTCTATTTTTATGACCAGCCTGCTCCTTGATCAAATTAAAGACGGAGACGGCGAAAATATAAAGAACCCTCCAGCCAGGAACCTGGCCGGAGGGTTTTGGTGTGATTCTTTTTTTCTCTACTCGTTCAAAATATTTCGATCCAGGGCGCCTTCGGAGGCAGCCACGATCAGGGCAGAGGAACCAGCCGCCGTTACATTAGTCGCGGTCCGTCCCATGTCAGCCAGCATGGAGATCGGGCTCATCAAAACCACCATCTCCACGGGCAGGCCCATGGTAGCAAAGACGGCCGTCGTCGTGATGGTGGCGGTCCCGGGGACGCCCACAGTGCCCAGGGATACGGCCAAGGCCACCACAATCAGGAGCAGGTACTGCCCTACCGAATAGGACAGGCCCATCACGTGAATGGTGACGATGGCGGAAAGAACAGGCCAGAAGCCAGCGCAGCCCGGCATCCCAACGGTCGCGCCCAGGGACGCCACGAAGGTGGCAATGCGCTCGGAGACGCCCAGCTTATCTCGTAAGCATTCCACATTGGCCGGAATGGTCCCCACCGACGATTGGGTGGTGAAGGCAATCATCTGAACCGGCCAGAACTTTTTAAAGAAACGCAGGGGATTGACCTTGGCAAAAAGGGCCAGAAGCACCCCCGTCGTGACATAGGAGTGAATCAGCGCCGCTACATAGGTCAGAACCAGCACCACCAAAAGCGGCATCATGGCCGCCATATCCGTCCGGCTGACGGCATTGGCCATCAGGGACAAAACGGCATAGGGGGTGAAATCCATGATCATGCCGGTTAGACGGAAAATCACAGCGGCTGCCGATTGGATGAAGTGTACAAAGGGCTCCGCCTTTGTCTCTTCTCCCCGCTCCTTCAGCTGGAGGATGGCCAAGCCTAAGAGGACGGCAAAAATGATCACCGGGACCACCTTGGCCTCCGCCATATTGCCCAGAATGTTGTCTGGAAAAAAATGGACAAAGGCATCAGCAAAGCTGGGCACTTCCTTCGCGGTGGCATTGGCCGGAAGGGTCAGCTGGCTGTTGGCACCTACGTGAAAGAGCAGGCCCAGGATGAGACCGATCAAGGACCCCAGGACATTGTGTAAGCTCAAAACACCAACCGTCTTTGCGCCAATCGACTTCATCTTATCCACCGACTCCAGAGATACCACGGTCGAAACAATAGAGGTAAAGAGGAGGGGAATGACGATTGAGAAAAGCAAATTGGCATAAATCGAACCAAATACTTTTACATACGGGGTGTGGCCCTTAAAAACGAACCCCACCAGCAAGCCTAAACCCGCGGCGATCAGCGTCCGGCTACCAAAATTTAAATGGTGCCGGCTCCCCCACCATAGGAGGCCAAAAAGCAATAAAGTCACAAGCAATGCAAGCAAATCCATAAAAACTCCCTTCAATCCAAAAATCAGGACAAAACAGAACGGTTTAAATCATACTGCTTCTTGTAGGATTTGCCAATTAAAAGAAATTAATAGCTACAAAGCTAGTCTGTAAATACGGCTTCTTTCATGCGACGAATGGCTTCCAGGACCTGGCTTTTCGGCAGGGCCAGATTCATTCGAATTGAGCTTTGGCCCCGAAACTGACGGCCGTCCTGAACCATAACCCCGGCCTGCCAAAAGCGCGCTTCCAGCTCCTCCAAGCGCAAATGATGCAGGGCTAAGTAGTCCGAGAGATCGATAAAGAGCAGATAGGTGGCCTGGGGGTCAAACCAACGGAGGTGGCCCACCTGACCCAGATACTCCACCATGAGTCGGATATTTTCAGCAAGCACCCTGCGAAGCGCATCAAGCCAGGCCCCGCCAGAAGGACAATAGGCCCCCATCAGGGCGTGCATGGAGAGGACGTTGAGCTTATTCGCAAAGCTCTCGGCTAGAACCTTTTCCAATCGATCCCGCAGAGAAGGGTTAAAAACGATGCTATAGGCCGCCTGCAGGCCGGCCAGGTTGAAGGTCTTGGAAGGGGCGTAGAAGCTGATGGTGCGCTCCCTGGCATCCTCCGAAACCAGGGCTGCTGGAGTGTGCTGATAGCCCGGCAGAACCAGGTCCGACCAAATTTCATCGGAAAGGACATAGACGCCCCACTTTTTAAATAAAGCCATCGCCTGGGCCAGCTCCTCCCGGGTCCAGGCCCGTCCGGAAGGATTGTGGGGATTGGATAAAAGCGCCAGATGGATCTTTTCCTGCCGGAGGATCCTCTCCATGTGGTCCAGGTCCATCACCAGACGACCCTCCTGCTTCCGCAAGGGCGAAAAAACCGGCCGCCGACCAATTTGATCCAAGCAGCGGGTAAAGCCGGCATAGACCGGCTCATGGACCAATACGCCCTCCCCAGGCTGGGTAAGGGCCCGCACCGCCGCACTCACACCAGCGAGGACGCTATTGAGATAGCCAATATGGTCCCTCGTAAGCTTTTGAAAGCCATGCCGCTGGATCTGCCAGTCCAGGATCGCCTGATAATAGGCGGTTGGCGGGTCAAAATAGCCGTATAGAGGATAGGCTGCCCGCCGTTCCAGGGCCTCCTTGACGCCTGGAAAGGTCGCAAAGCTCATATCTGCAATCCACATCGGCAGGGGAAGGACCCCCTCCCCCGGCCGATCGGGCGCATAGCCCGGGAAACTGCCTAACCCGTCCACCGCCTTGGCATCGTGGTTATGCCGGTCATAGACAGTTTCAAAATCAAAATCCATAGACTAACACTGCTTAGCGTTTGATTTGCTGGAGGGCCTGGTCGAGATCGGCGATCACATCCTCTGCCGCCTCCAGACCGACCGATAGACGAATGAGGTTTTCCGCAATCCCTGCCTGCTGGCGCTCCTCTGGACTATAGGTCGCATGGGTCATGCTGGCGGGATGCTCAATCAGGGTCTCACAATCGCCCAGGCTGACCGCCAGGGTGCAGAGGCGAACCGAGTCCATGACCGTCACCCCTTCCTTCAAACCGCCTTTGACCTGGAAGGAAATCATCGCGCCCGGATAGGCCATCTGCTTCTGCGCAAGCGCATACTGAGGGAAGGAGGGCAAGCCCGGATAAGCGATCCTTTCGACCATGGGATGCTTTTCCAAAAATTCAGCGACCTTTTGGGCATTGGCAGCATGCTGACGAACCCGGATCCCCAGGGTTTTCATCCCCCGCTGGAGCAGATAGGCCTGGAAGGGTGAGAGCACCGAACCGGTGCAATCCTTCAGCCCCACCATCTTGATCTGGAAGATATCAGCTGCCTTGCCCACGACAAAGCCCGCAATGACGTCTCCATGCCCGTTCAGGTACTTGGTCGCGGAGTGCACTACCAGATCCGCCCCTAAGGAAAGCGGCTTCTGAATGACCGGGGTGCAGAAGGTATTATCAACGATCACCCGGACGCCCTCCTGGCTATGGGCAATGGCAGACACCGCCTCAATATCGCTCAGCTCCAGGTTGGGGTTACAAGGCGTTTCCAAATAAACGACCTTGGTGTTTTCTTTCATCGCTTTACGAATGTTCTCCGGATCCGTCGCGTCGACAAAACTGACCTCGATCCCCATCCGTTCCAGAGAATGCTCCATCAAGGCAAATGTGCAGCCGTATAAAGTGCGGCCCGCCACCATATGATCCCCGCTGGAAAGAAAGGTCCAGAGGGTGGAAGAAATGGCGCCCATGCCAGAAGCAGTAGCGCAAGCGGCCTCTCCTCCTTCCAGAAGGGCCACTTTTTCTTCCACAGCGGTGACGGTCGGATTGCCCAAACGGCCATAGATATAACCGCTTTCCTTGCCGGCAAAACGATTGCCCCCCTGCTGCGCATTTTCAAAAACGAAGGTGGAGGTTTGGTAGATCGGAGTGGTTAATGCCCCGTATTGATTATCCAAGCTTCCCCCATGCACGGCTTGCGTGTCCAGCTTACACTTTTGCAATGATTCCTTCATCTCCACTCCTTTTCTGCTTTTCCCCCGCTTAAACGGCTCCATTGCCAGTTAACCTAGAGGGATAAAAATTTGGTTTTTCGACCATTTGGACCCTACCAGGTCCGCCTTTTAGATCATACCATGAGCCGATATGGATTAAAAACCTTTTTTGAAAACGATTATCCTATGAACGGTGGAGGAGCCGCGCAGAAAGATCGCGCATCCGTCTGGCTAGGTAATAGGTCTCCCCCAACACATCGTAGGGTAGGTCCTCATTTAGTACGCCGCGCGCCAGATCGTCGGGCAAGAGGCCCAGCTGGTCCGCCTCATAATCCGTCATCCAGTCATAGGAAGAATAGTAGCGATCAAAGGCCTCCGCCTGGTCTTCAAAGTCTTCCCACTCGTCCAGGGCCTGATTGACTTTTTCCTGAAGGGCGCTGAGCTGGTTCATGATGGCTTCCATCTCCCGGACCCTTTCTGTGCGTTGAGCCACCGTTTTTTTCAATTCCTCAGGATCCGGTTCCTCATAAGCGCCCTCCTCCATCCCTTCCACCAGGTCCTTGCTCTTAAAGGCGCTGCCAACGGACTCCCCTAAAACCTGGTAGACGCCCTGTGCGGGGTTTAGGGCAATGAGGTCCATGGCTTCCATATCCACCTGACCATCCTCATCCAAATAGGCATCCTCCACGAGCACATCGACCAGCTCGCCGATCATATGACCGTCCTTCGGATCATACGCTTCCAACCTGCAAAGCAGGATCAGGGGGCTACCCGAAAGGAGGGGGGCATCGATCTTTTCACAAGCCTCCGGCAGGTAATTGGTCACAGAGAGCTTATCCGGCCGGTCATGGGCCGAGACGCAGCCCAGATAATCGGCATCGACCTGGTGAGAAAGGTCTGCCAGATTGAGCGTAAAAGCCTTCTTTTTTAGAATGTTTTCTACCGTTTTATGGCCCGCACTTAAGTAAAGCGAAACGCTATGATCGTCCCGCATGGATGCATAGGCGGCATTCATCGCATCGGGTTGACCTGCTTCATCATAGCTGGCCACCAGAACCACTGGCATAGGGGCCAAATACGGCTTGATTCCTACACTTTTTCTCATTTTCTCCTTCTTTCCAGGTGACTGCGAAATCACCAGTTCTTCGCGCTCCGGTTTGTCAGAGTGCTGCTTCCGCCTTATAATAGATCAAAAAGAAAGCGAGGGACTTTCGATGTTACCGCTGATTGGTTTAACGACTACCTACAGCCACAATGACCAGGTAGGTGGCTTGCTTCATATGGGCGTGGAAGGGCAAAGCTTCCATGTCTGCACCGATGATTTTGTCCGCTCTGTCACACAGGCAGGAGGAATCCCCGTGCTCCTGCCCACCCAGGGAGGGGCCGATAGCGTCGAGGCGCTATTATCCCGCCTGGATGGGCTCATCCTTTGCGGAGGGCCAGATCTCTACCCCCCACTCTATGGAGAAGGTGCCCTGGCCAAATGCGGGCTGGTCGAACCCGACCAGGACCAGTTTGAGATCGCCCTGGCCCGTTCGGCCTTTCAACAAGGCCTTCCGCTTTTGGGCGTTTGCCGCGGCCTGCAAGTGATCAATGTCGCCCTGGGCGGCAGCCTCTATCAGGACCTTGCGAGTCAAAGACCCCAAAGCCTCCTGCATAGCATCCATGCTGCGCCTCGCTACTTTGGCAGCCACCGTGTCCGCTGTCTGGAGCCCAGCAACTTATCCCGGCTGGTTGGCCCCGCCCCCTGGGTCAATTCCTACCACCATCAGGCGGTCAAGCGCGTCGCGCCTCCGCTTCGTGTCGTCGCCCGAGCGGAGGATGAGGTCATTGAGGCTTTGGATTGCCCGGTTGCTCCCGCCTTTTTAGCTTTACAATGGCATCCCGAAATGATGGCCGATAAAAATGAAGCACAGGCGGAGATTTTCCGCTGGTTCCTCTCCTGCGCCCAGAAGAAAAAGAGCGAATAGGCCTCCTCATCCACCACCGGATGGATGCTCGGTCTGCTCCATCGGACACCCTATTGATACCCTGTCCGAAAAAAAGAGTGCGGACGTCTGCCTCCTTTTCGCTCGAAAAATTATTCCGATATTGGAGGGCCTCCTCCGGCCTTTCCCTCTACCTTTAGAAGGAGTTTTCATGAAAAAGAAAAAACATATCTACGGACCTGTCCCCTCCCGACGCCTGGGCCGGTCTCTCGGTGTCAGCCCCATTCCCGTCAAAACTTGCAACTATGCCTGTAATTATTGCATGCTCGGCGCAACAAGCCCCCTGATCAATGAACCGAAGGAATGGTTCCCCCTGGAAGAAATTTTATCCGAGCTGAAGGAAGTCCTGGCCCGCTCGGTCGCCTACGATACGATCACCATTTGCGGAGAAGGGGAGCCCACCCTCTATGCGCCTTTAAAGGAGTTGATCGATGCTCTGCGCCAGCTCCAGAACAAGCCCATTGCCGTGATCACCAACGGCGCCACCATGGACCGGCCGGAGGTCCGCCAGGCCCTGCTTCAGGCAGACCTGGTGCTGCCCTCGCTCGAGGCGGCTGATGAAGCGACCTGGCGGACCATCCACCACCCCCATCCCAGCCTTTCCTTCTCCGCTCTCCAGAAGGGCCTGGAGGATTTTTGTGCGGACTTTGACGGCCTCCTCTGGCTGGAGGTTATGCTCTTAGGCGGGATCAATGACGGGGATGCGGAGATTGAAGCCCTTCGCAAGCTGATCAAAAAGCTGAATCCAGACCGAGTCTATATCAATACCCCCGTTCGTCCGCCGGCCGATCCCCGGGTCCGGATGCCCCAAACAGACCGGATCGCCTATGCGGTTGAACAGCTGGGCGGGATTGCGCTGGATTTTTTGGCGGATCCCCGTTTTACGAGCGTAGAGGAGGATCCGCTGGCGGCCGTTTTGACCATCTGTAAGCGCCATCCCATGAATCAATACGAAATTACGCATTTTGCCAAGGAGCTGGGGGTAAAAGACCTGCCAGACTTTTTCCGTCGTCTGGAGGCCCAGGAGGCGGTCGAAAAGATCACCTACCAGAGCATCTCCAGCTACCGCAACCATCAGGAGGACTGACCCATGCCAAGACTTCGGCGCTGCCTGGCCATACACGACCTATCCGGCTTTGGACGGGTTTCGCTTATGCTGGTCATCCCGACCCTTTCAGCGATGGGCATTCAAGTCATACCGGCCCCTACCGCCGTCCTTTCGACCCATACTGGCGGCGCCTTTCCTGACTATCGGTTTCAGGATTTGACCGAAAGTATGGAAGAAAATTTTGCCCATTGGACGGATTTGCAATTGGATTTTGACGGCATCTATAGCGGATTCTTAGGCTCCCCACGTCAATGCGCCCTCGTTGGGTCCATGATTGACCAATGCAAAAAAAAAGACCCCCTGGTCCTGATCGATCCCGTCATGGGCGATCGGGGGCAATTCTACTCCTCTATCTCCCCCACCATGGCCAGGGAAATGCGTCAATTGATCCGAAAAGCCCAAGTCATTACACCCAATCTGACCGAGCTTTTTCTCCTTTTAGACCAGCCCTACCAGGCCGACCTCCCCAAGGAAGCCTTCCGACCCCTTTTATCCGCACTGGCTCAACAAGGACCCCAGCAAATCGTAGTCACCTCCTGTCCAGGCGATCGCCCGGATCAAATTTCCTGCCAGATCTTTGACCATGGCCAATTCTTTCAAATCACGCATCCCTATTTAGAGGCCCAATACCAAGGGACAGGCGATCTCTATGCCTCCCTTCTGATGGGCCTGCTGCTCAACCAGGTCCCCTTTGTAGCGGCCTGCGGTCGTGCCTGTGAACAGGTACAAAAGCTGATCCTCTCCAGCAAGAAAAGCGGTGAGCCCTATAGCGACGGGGTATTACTCGAGGCGGGACTGCGGGAGCTAAGCGAGCTCATCACCCCCTTCCCCCAGCTGGTTCCGGGATGGCGGGAAAATCGAGTTCAGAAAAAAAAGCAGGAAAGGTAAAGGAGGAAATGAGACTCATTTCCTCCTTTACTCTATTTAAAGTATCATACGGCGAAGATTTTTCAAAAGTGGATCATCGAGCGAAGCCCTGGGATCAAGCCTGTTCAGTCAAAAGTGCTTCTCTGCTGACGACCGTCCCTTCTCTCATAAAAATTACTTCGTCTGATAAGTAATCGATGATCTCCTGTTCATGAGAGGATACCAGAATCGTAGCACCTTCTTTTTTTCGTGCCAGCAAAATCTTTTTTAATAATTTCACTCCACTCTCATCCAGCGCAATCGTAGGTTCGTCCAATATGAGCAATTTTGGATGTCCCAAAAGTGCGCCAGCGATCCCTAGCCGCTGCTTCATTCCTAAGGAGTATTTCCCAAATTTTTTTCTAGCAGCATCCTGTAGGCCCACCTCAGCAAGTAAAGAAGTAATCTCCTCCTCGCCCAGTCCAGGAAGGAGCAGACCCTGCATTTTTAAATTTTGATAGCCAGTCAAGTCTTTTAGAAAAGCGGGATGCTCCAATAGTAACCCACAGGAGGGGGGCATATGATTGGCTTGAATTCTTTCATTGTAAATATAGATATTTCCTTTTGTTAAATGAATGAGCCCGGTAATCGCGCGGAAAAGCATGGTTTTTCCGGATCCGTTTCTACCTTGAAAACCATAAATTTTATTTTCATCTAATTCTAAACAGATATCTTTTAGCACCCACTCTTCCCCAATTTTTTTTGAAGCATGTTGAATCGATATCATTTAATCCTCCTTATCCAGAAAATCATAACGACCCATTTTCCAAGAATATATAGCAAATAAAACGAAAAGATACGCACAAAAAACAAGTATATGAATCGATAATGAATAGCCCCCCTGGACGGTATAATCCTGTCTCATAACTAAAGACGCTTGTCCGAGAAGAAAAGGCATGGGTAAGAGGCTGGAGACCGTATATAAACAAAAAAGAAGAAAAATAGAGCATCGAAATCCGCAGAACAAAGAAAGAATCCATACGAACGCCCCTCCGATGATATTTTCTATTGTCATACTGAAAATAATACGCAAATAAAAAAGAAAAAGGGGTGAATTCGTGTTGATCCAACGACTAAAAGCCATGCCGATCAATATTTCGACCAAACCGATTCCCAGTAGGTATGAGGCGATGATCACTAGCTTTGATAAAAAATAGGCGGTTCTACTTTTCGTTTGTAATACACACCAGCTTCCGTTCGCTTCATGGTCATGCCAGATCATCCGTATAACCAGATAGCTGGGAACGAAATGTAAAAACAGCCAGAGGAACGGCAGGAAATACTGACTGGGTTGAAAGGAAAGCCCTGGGTCCTGCATATAAGAAAAAAGAAAAATCTCTTCAAAAGAGGGATGCGTTGCAAGCT
Source organism: uncultured Tissierellia bacterium (assembly GCA_902489145.1). GTDB lineage: Bacteria > Bacillota > Clostridia > Tissierellales > Peptoniphilaceae > Kallipyga. The sequence continues at coordinate 26,145 of CABTYV010000013.1, forward strand.
TGCCCATCGCTCTTGCATCGTAAGCGGCCAGAAAACAAAATCCGAGAAAAGCAAGCAGAAAGAGTAGCAACATCCACTTGAGGCGATAAAAGCTATAAAAAAAATCGCGTTGTATTATCTTCATAGCGCATCCCTTTGATTTACCTGCCGTAAAATAGAAACGATCGTAAAAAGCATGGTGAGGCCAAACAAAAGAAGGGTTGGCAGATTATAGTAGGATAAATTACAGGTGGGTAAAGCAGACGAGGTCAGATCCAGAGGAAGGGGAAGCAGGAAGGATAAAAAGTCACAGATCCAGAAGAAGAAGAAGAAGGGAAAAAAGAGGCCCAAGTATTTATTATGTGACAGATTACAAACAACCACTGAAAAAAGTGCCACGCTGCCTGCATATATGAATTGTCTGGCAAAAATCACACAGAGGTATACAGGAAAATGATTGTAAAATAAATCCAAACCGATCATAGAGTCTGAAAGCACGGGCATAATATTCACATCAGAATAGGGCAAAGCCGGAACCCTTGCAAAGGTAACAAAGACATTCAGAATCAGGGGCAGGACAGCCACAGCGCCCCCAAATAAGAAGGCCCATAGCAGATGAGAAAAAAATAGCCTTTTCTTCGAAGACTTAATAAGATACTGATTTAACAATCCAGTCTGCTTATCTTCAACAAATAGATCACACGTGGGCAGGGCAAGCAGAAAAAAAACAGTAATATTATAAATGTGACTTCCCTGAGAAAGGTGCATGGGTGACCATGCAACATAGGCGCTGGAGATCGGATAACCTACGGTATTGGCATCGATTTTACCAGGAACTGGTTCTTGAAACAGATAAATCAGAAAAAACGTAGCAATCGGAATCAACCATAAACGCTTGCGATGAAGAATCCGATAAAAATCTGAGCGGATCATTGCTTTCCCTCCTGAACGGAAAACCCTTGATAGTATAAAACGCCTTTTTGCCACTGATGATTAAATTCTTTTTTATATAAAGAAGGCGTAATTACAAAACGATAACGTTGATCATTTCTCTCCAGCACAGGTGCTTCATACTCGAAAGAAATTTCTCTTTCTTTCCCTGGTTTTAGAATATACTGATCCTCTTCCTGTGCCTGCTGTTCAAGCTGCAAGGTTCTGGTTCCCATGGACCAATTAATAAATTGAAACTCATTTGCTACCGCAACCATATTCACCGATTTCTTAGCAAATGACTTCATCCGAAACTGCACGCGTAGTGGTCGAATCGCTCCATATTGGTCTCGCCTGATGGGGCGCAATTCAATTTTTTTGATTTCAATTTCCAGATCTCGAAGGCGAAGCTTTTTGGGGGTAGAGAATTCTTCATAGACAATTTGTTTTGGCAAATCCTGATTGACTTGATGATATCGGATCCACCAACCAGAAAAGAGAATAATGAGGACATAAGCAATAATATATTTTTTCATTGAATTCTCCCTTCAACAAGCATTCGTCTACCCCCAAAAACTACAATGGACTTAATAATTATTCCACTTGCATGTCACGGAATCAGGACTCCAAACACCAGCTGCTTTTAAACCCCAACTACTAATTCTATCTCCTCTAACTCTTACTGTTACACCATTCCCATATTTCTCGAAGGCAGAAGCGTTTTTTCATAATACTCTCCTTCCTAGTACTGAAGCATTTTTGATTACATATATATTATATCAAAAAAAGTCATGTAAGCAATCGATTTCATTTTTTCTCGTTAGGTAAAAAAGTAGAAATATTTGGTTGGACCAACTCAAGCTTTTTAGGCAATATTTTGATCCTATAGGTATTTTCTTCCATTCGATTTCCATCAATATTTGAAAATAACGTTTGTCCATCCATTCGCTCAAAATAAACCTCTGTAATTTTATAGAAAGAGATGGGATCTAAATCGAGATGATTTCCTGTTCGATAGCGCGGCAAAGCCTTCAGCAGCTGAACCCCAGAAAGTGTTCCAATACAAAGAAGATCGAGTACCCCATCATCCAAATGGGCTTGTGGACAAGGGCGGAAGCCACCCCCGTAGTACTGACCATTGCCCACCACACCGAGAACGAGATCAAGAGTACTATCCAAAAGAAGCTCGGATCCCCTTTTCGCGCGGATCCGAACCGACTGTTTTTCGAGACGAAAGTGGTGGCTGGTCAGATACTGGGTCACGCCAGCCGGATAGGAAAGGGAATGAAGCTTCGGATGTGCTTTTTTAAATTGCATGGCCAGTCGGAGGATTTCTGTATCCACACCAAAGGAAAAAAGATTGACCCCAACAATGTCATTGACCTGGATCAGGTCAATCCATTTTCGTTCGGGGACAAAAAGACCTTTGGCAAATTGCGTGAGCCATTTTTTACCGGTCAACGGACCATAGAGGAGGCGCGCAAAATCATTGCCCGTTCCAAAAGGGATCACGCCCAGAGCAGGCGGATCCGATAAACAGGTTGCCACTGCATGACAGGCCTCACTGAAGGAACCATCTCCGCCCAATACATAGATGAGCCCTGCGCGCCCGTAACGCTCGGCCCACGCCCGGGTAAAACGATCTACATCCCCTGCCTGCTGGCAGGTGCAGAAATCCAGCTCCCCCACAAAATCCGGAAGGGGGCCCATTTTTAATCGAAGCTCCTGAAGCCTGGCCCTGTGCGCATGGCCCGCCTGGGTGGAATCGATCAGACGAATAAATGTTTTTTCCATCGCTTTTCCTTATTTTTTCCTTACTTTTTTGAGCACTTCCTGCGCATCCCGGTAGCCCTGGGCAATGTGTGCCCTCGAAAGCTCCGGAGAAAAATACATCGTCCCTGAAAGAGCCTCCTGCGGCCGAATGAGCAGGCAGCGGGGATCTGCTTCTACCCCTCGATAGCGGAGGAAGTCCTCATGGAGGCCAATCACCACCAGCTCTTCAAAATCGTCCCCCGCCATGGAGAGAGGAATTCCTTTATAAAAACCGCCATCTAGATAGTAGTCGCCGCAAATTTTTATGGACTTGAAAATGGGCAAATAACAGGAGGCCAACAAAAACTCGGGCAAGGCGCCCTGGGGGATCTCATCAATCAAAAGCTCCATGCCCTTTTTTTTGCTGATGTTCAGGGTGGTCAAACCAAAATCGCACGGGGCAGAGCGCACGGCCTCCTCATCCACATAATGACGAATCAGGGAGAGAAGGGGTTCGACGGAAATGCCCTGCTCACGGATCATCAAAAGCGCAGAATCCTTCAGGGCTTGCGCCTTCTCCAGCCACTTACTTTTTTCGTAGAGGTCATTGAGGGGTTGGGCTTCTTCTCCGAAAATGGTCGCTGTATCTAAACTCCGCCAAAGCTCCTCCGTCTTATCTATGGCCCCCATCACAAACATACAGCCGTTTAGGGCCCCGATCGAGGCCCCCACAATCCGGTCAAAATGGTATCCCGCTTCCAGGAGCGCCCGGTATGCGCCTACCTGATAGGCTCCGCGCCCGCCGCCGCCCTCTAAAATCAATGCGCTTTTCATCGTCTAAACGGACTCGCTTTCTTCCTCATTTGAAAAAATCCGCTCCCGAAGGAGCGGATTCTTTTTTTGGGATTACTGCTCAATCATTTCCTTGAGGGTTTCTTCCTCCCGGTCTTCCTCCTCCAGCGCGCGCACTTCCTCTTCCTCGCTCAGTGGATGGCCGGCCTTCAGCCCCTCAATCCGGTCCACATCCTCTTCCATGCCCTCATAGTGGATCGCATTGTTGGCATAGAGCTTCATTCCGGTGCCTGCCGGAATCAGCTTGCCGATGATGATGTTTTCCTTTAAGCCGCGTAGATAATCGACCTTCCCTTTAATGGAGGCATCCGTGAGGACCCGGGTGGTCTCCTGGAAGGAGGCCGCCGAGAGGAAGGATTCGGAAGCGATAGAGGCTTTGGTAATCCCCAACAGCTGCTGTTCGTATTGAACCGGTTCCTTGCCGGCCGCCAGCAGCTGGCGATTTTTCAGCGCCACC